>JALZIL010000060.1 GCA_030860305.1 Actinomycetota bacterium | reverse complement strand
ACCCCACCACCGGGCAGGCCGGTCAGCCACCCACCGTGCCGGCCTGGGCCCAAGTCCAGATCAAACTCTCCGCCGAACTGCTCCTCGGCACCAGCACCGAACCCGCCACCCTGCGCGGACACGGACCCATCCCGGCCAGCATGGCCATCCGCCTAGCCGCCGACGCCCAATGGCAACGAATCATCTACTCCCCGGCCACCGGGAACCTGCTCGACGTCGCCACCACCCGCCACGACCCCCACCCGCACTACGCGAGTTCGTCCTGACCCGCGACGGCACCTGCACCTGGGGCAACTGCGCCCAACCCCGCGTCGACCTCGACCATGTGATCCCCTACCCCGCCGGGCCCACCGCCGCACACAACCTCGACGCCAAATGCCGACACCACCACCGCACCAAACAACGCACGAACTTCCACAGCGTGCGGCATGAAGACGGATCCAGCACAATCACCACCCCCACCGGACACACCCACACCAGCCCACCGACCACCACCCCGAAAACCCCCACCCCCCAAGCCACTTAGCCGCAATCCAGCGAACGACGACGACCCGCCACCATTCTGAGAGACTGCGAAGAAACACGAGGGAGCGGGTCAGAAGACCAGACCGTGCCGTTCGACCAACGGAAGAGTTCTCTCCATGTCCGCATCACAGTGGTACGGCGCGGCCAGTTCGTTCAACTGCTCAGGGGTGGGCGGCTCGGCAAGCAAGGACATGGCGCGGAACAGTTGTTCCAGACCCGCCGGCGAGATCAGCTCGAGACAGGTAGCGGGCTCGTCGCCGGCGTTCCAGAACGTGTGCCATTGACCGCGCGGCTTGAACAGCAGGTCGCCGGGTTCGGCAACGACCTCCTGACCTTCTAGGATCGCGCCGATCCGACCGGTCAGGACGAAGGTGTACTCGTCCTCGTTGTGATGCCGGTGCATCGGTGCAGCCAAGGCACGCGGCGCGAACAGATGCTGCACCAGGGCGAACCTCCCCTCGGTGTCGGCACCATCGATCATGAAACGGTCGACCACACCTTCGAATCCGGGGGAAGGTAGGTCGTCACCGGCGGCGATCAGCCGAACAGCAACTGCTTGGGCGTCCATCTTGTCCTCCTTCGGTGAGACCGCCCCGACGCTAAGTCGGCCGGGGACGCGTGTACATACCAGCAAAGTGGTGTTCGGATGGACGCCGCGCTGTCACCATCGGGAGGTGACCGAAGACGCGAAGTCACGGGCGCTGGACAAGATGGCCCGGCTGGCCGCCGAACCGCGCAGCCTCGTCAGTTTCTGGCAGGAGTGCTCCGAAGTCCTCTCCAGCGCCCTCCCCTTCTATGACCAACCGTGCTGGTACACCGTCGACCCCGCGTCCCTGCTGATCACCAGCCACTACAACCCGAACATGCCCGCCCTGCCGCCCGAGTGGCTCGCGATGGAGTACTACGACGCCGATGACGTCAACAAGGTCGCCGACATCGCCCGGTCATCAACCGGACTCTCCACGCTCCACGAGGCCACCGGCGGTGATCCCAGTGCGACCGCACGCTGGCAGGCCAACATCGAGTACGGCGGTGACCAGGAACTGATCGCCGCGCTGCGCACCCCGAACGGTGAAACTTGGGGCGCTCTCGGGCTCTATCGAGAAGCGGGCGCCGACATGTTCGATGCCTCGGAGCAGCAGTTCCTCCGGGAGGCAGCAGCGCACGCGGCCCAAGGCGCCCGCCGGTCCCTGCTCTTCGGCGAGGCCACCGATCCCGAGGGCCCGCAGCCGCCCGGCCTGCTCATCCTGACCAAGGACTGGCAGGTCGAATCCAGGACGCCGGGAGCCGAGCTATGGCTCGACGACCTCCCGGACGGCGACATCCAGGCCGGCCGCTTGCCCTCCGCCGTCCTGTCCGTCGCCGGACGGGCGCTTCGAGAGGCACGCAGCGGCGATGCGGGAGACGTTGCCCTGGCGCGGGTACTCACCCGCTCCGGAACCTGGGTGGTCCTGCACGGCGCCGTCCTGCAATCCGGCACCGACCACCGCGTCGCAGTGATCGTCGAACCGGCGCACCCGGCCCGGATCACCGCACTGCTCATGTCGGCCTACGGCCTGACCGATCGAGAACGCGATGTGACCCGACTCGTCCTGCAAGGCTGTTCTACGACAGAGATCGCAGCGGAGATGGTCGTCTCCCCGCATACCGTTCAACAGCACCTGAAAAGCGTCTTCGACAAGACCCGGGTCCGCAGTCGCCGCGCCCTGGTCGGCAAGGTCTTCTTCTCCCACTACGAGCCGCGGCTGCGCGACAACGAGCAGCGCGCGCTCCTCGACAAACCGCTGCGCGGTGGTCCCATCCTGCAGGCCGTCGCCGCTCACTGATCGAGCAAATTCTCCGGGACGTTTCGTACCCTCCTCAGCACCTCGGCGTCGGCGCGCTGGTTCGTGCGTACCACGATCACCTGCGGGCCGTGCCGCTGCAGGGCGGCAGGTAGCTGCCCGGCCCGGGTGACCTCTTCGGCCGGCCAGCCGAGCGACCTGGCCACCAAGACCAGGTCGAGCGAATGCGGCGTACCGAAGACCCGTTCATAGTCCTGCTCGTACTCCGGCCGGCCGGGTTCGAGTTGGGCGAAGATCCCGCCCCCGCGGTTGTCCACCACGACGATCCTGAGATCCGGCCTGGCCTCACTGTCCGGAATCATCAACCCGCCCAGGTCATGCAGGAACGTCAGATCGCCGATCAACGCGAACGTCGGTCGGCCAGGCGCAGCCAGGGCGAGGCCGGCTGCCGTCGAGATCGAGCCGTCGATGCCGGCCACGCCGCGATTTCCCAGCATCTGCACCCCATCCCGGGGGGCGGCGTAGCGGTCCACGTCCCGGATGGGGTTCGAGGAACCGAGAAACAGCCGCGATCCATCCGGCAGGAGGCGAACCAGGTCCCGAGCCACCTTCGCCCCGCCGAGGTAGGCCTCATCGACGATCCGATCCTGGTGGTCCGCGAAAGCCTCGCCGGCGGTCGCGAGCAACTCGACCAACGCGGTCCCTGTGTCGCCGCCGGCCGCGTCGACGCGCCCAGAATCGTGCCCGCGCAGCTCGTCGATCGGACGGCTCCGGCCTGTCCACTGTGGACCGAAAGCGAACCGATCGACTTGCACGTCCTCGTCGGCCAACAGGGCCTGGACCGCCCGGCTGAGCGTCGGGCGCCCCACGCAGATCACCCGCCGGGGACCATGCCGAGCCATGAATGACTGGGACTCAAGTAACCCCAGATAGCCGGGCACGGCAGATGTTCCGGCGTTACCGGTCGGTTCGGCCAAGATCGGCCACCCGTGCCGAACAGCGACATCGACCGCGAGCCCACTGACCTCAGCGGTCGTGTCGCCCAGCACCATCCAGGTCGGCTGCCCGTTGTCGGCGTGGACGAAACGAGGGCCGACGTCGCCATCGTCACGCGGGCGCTGCGTCAACATCCAGGGCTGCCCGTCGGCCCGTCCCTCCAGCGACTCGGGCCACGGCTCCTCGGCGGCATGCTGGTCGTCGGATTCCGGTATGCCGGGCAGTAACGGAGCCCGCAGTGGAAGGTTCAGGTGCACCGCACCAGGTCGGCCACCGAGAACCCCGCTCGCCCGCGTCAACGCCGTACACACGACCCGACGCCACCCGTCGTTCGAACCCGTCCGCCGCTCCGGCACGTCCACGTCGGCAAAGAACCGAACCGCATCGCCGTACAACCCGACCTGGTCGATCGTCTGGTTCGCACCGGTCCCCCGCATCTCGGGTGGACGATCGGCGGTCAGCGCTATCAGCGGTACTCCCGAGTAGGAGGCCTCCAGAACGGCAGCGTGCAGATGTGCGGCCGCCGTACCCGAGGTCGTCAACACCGGTACCGGTCGACCGGAGCCCTTGGCCAGGCCCAACGCGAGAAAGCCGGCACTGCGTTCGTCGGTACGTACGTGCAACCGCAGCCGCCCCGACCGCTCCGCCGAAGACAGGGCGAGAGCGACTGGCGCAGAACGTGATCCGGGAGCCAACACCGCGTGCTGGACGCCGCCGCGGATCAGTTCGTCCACCATGACGCCGGCGAACGCGGTCGAAGGATTCACGCCTGCCTGACCGGCCCCAGCACGAGCCCGGTCACTGCAGCCAAGCGCTGGTGCCAGCGACGAGTGGTCGCCTCGTCCGCCGCCACGTCGGCCAATAGGTCGGCGTTCACCGGCCGCACCGGCAGAAAGCCGTCCACTGGCACCAACGGTTGCGAGGTGACATCCCCGTCAAGGAGTGCAGTCGTCGCCAGCCCGCAGGCGTAGGGCAGCTCCGGCAGCGCAGCGGCCAGCGCCACACCTGCCGCCAGACCCACCGACGTCTCCAAGGCCGAGGACACCACCACCGGCAGACCGCACGCCTGCGCTACCTCCAGCGCCCGGCACACCCCACCGAGTGGCGCCACCTTGAGCACCGCGATGTCGGCCGCCCCGGCCAGGGCAACGTGCAACGGATCTTCGGCCCTGCGGATCGACTCGTCGGCCGCGATCGGCACATCGACCCGCCGCCGGACCGCGGCCAGATCGGCCACAGAGGCACACGGCTGCTCGACGTACTCCAATCCGCTTGCGGCGCGCTCGAGTTCACCGATGGCCAGCACCGCGTCGTCGACCGACCAGGCGCCATTGGCATCGACCCGTACCGCGCCCGCAGCACCAAGGGCATCGCGGACGGCAGCCACCCGCTCCACGTCGTCGGCCAAGGACTGCCCCGGCTCGGCGACTTTGACCTTCGCCGTACCGCAGCCCGAACGACCGACGATCACCTGCGCCGTCGCAGCATCCACCGCGGGCACCGTGCAGTTCACCGGAATCCGGTCGCGCAACGGCGCCGGCCAGTCACCGGCCGCTGCCTCGAGCGCCGATGGCCACCAGCGGCGGGCCTCGGCGAGGTCGTAGTCCCAGAACGGGGAGAACTCACCCCACCCGGACGGGCCGCGGACCAACACACCCTCGCGAACGGTGATCCCCCGGAACCGGGACCGCATTGGTATCGCGTACACCGCGGTCTCCACCAGCCCAGCCTGCGCCAACCACCACTCTGCCTGCGACGCCGTCCATGCAGCCTGAGGCACGCCGATAGATTAGTCGTCGATGGCCCGCCCACTGACGGTTGTGCCGGCCCACCCGGTGGCCGCCGTCGCGGACGCGGTCACCGACGCCCTGGCCGGCACGACCACGCTGTGCGTACTCCCCGACGCACCAGCCCCGCCCGGACACGACTGGCCCAGCGCCCTGCACCTTGACCAGCCCGTTAACGCCGATGTGGCTGCCGTGCTGGCCACGTCCGGTTCCACCGGAGCGCCGCGTGCGGTGCTGCTCACAGGCCGGTCACTGTTGGCCAGCGCGCATGCCACGCTACGTCGCCTGTCCGGGCCCGGGGCCTGGCTGCTCGCCCTTCCGGTGTCCTCCGTCGGCGGCCTGCAGGTCCTGGTACGCAGCCGGCTGGCCGACCTGAACGCTGTCTGGCTCGACCGGTCAGCAGGATTCCGGGCCGATGCGTTTGTCTCGGCGGCACGGCAGCTGCCTCCCGGGTTGCCGCACTACACCTCGTTGGTGCCGACCCAGCTCAGGCGGCTGGTCCGCGACAGCGCAGCCGTCGACGCGCTGGCCGGCCTCGACGCCGTACTGGTCGGCGGCGGACCACTCGATGGCGGACTACGCACTGCGGCAACGGATGCCGGCGTCCGCATCGTGTCGACATACGGCATGACCGAGACCGCCGGCGGCTGTGTGTACGACGGGATTCCGCTCGACGGCGTTTACGTCCAGGCTTCGCCGACCGGGTTGCGGATCGGCGGCGACGTGGTGGCTCTCGGCTATCACGCAG
>JALZIL010000037.1 GCA_030860305.1 Actinomycetota bacterium | reverse complement strand
GGCTCCGGTACATCGGTGACCAGCTGCTGGCGTTCACCGGCGGGGTCGAGATGTGCCAACTGCTCGGTGACCCTCGCCGTGATGTCGCGGCCGTCGGGCAGCCGCACGGTCACGACGGTGCCGGGTGCAGCCATCGAAGCGTCGAGTTGCCCGAGACAGATCGATCGCTTCAACGTCGGAGACATCCGGCTGGAGGTGATCCGGCCGACGATGTCCAGGTGCCCGCCGAGACCGGGCCGCACGATCTGACTGGCCTCGGGCGGCACGACCGACCCGTCCACCGGTTGCAATCCGACGAGACGCATGCCACCTGTCTCGGCGTGCTGCCAGACGAGTTCGGGCTTGCCGGCGAAGTCGTCCTTGTCCAGCTTGACCGCCCAGTCCAGCCCGGCGCTGTACGCGCGGGTCAGCCCGTCGGTGTCCTGGCCGATGATCAGGTGGCCCTTCTCCAGGCGCAGGATCCGCTGGGCCTCGACCCCGAATGCTTTGACGCCCAGGTCTTTACCGTGCTCGAGGAGTCGCTCCCAGACATGCAGCCCGTATCCGGCCGGGACGTGCAGTTCGAAGGAGAGTTCGCCGGTGAAGCCGATCCGCCACAGCACGCAGTCGTCCACACCGGCGATCCGCCCGGTCCGGACGTTCATGTACGGGAACGCCTCAGCCGACAGGTCGATCCCCTCGGTCAGCCGTCCGACCAGTTCACGCGAGCGCGGCCCTGCCACGTTGATGCTGGCGTATGCGGTGGTCACCGGGGTGACGTGAACCTGCCACTCGGGATGCTCGGTCTGCAGCCAGTTCTCCACCCACTCCCAGATCGCGGCCGCACCTGAAGACGTCGTGGACATCAGGTAGTGGTCAGCACCCAGGCGGCCGGTGACGCCGTCGTCCATGACGACCCCGTCCTCAGCGCACATGACGCCGTACCGGACCTTGCCGACCGCCAGCTTGGACCACTTGTTGATGTAGAGCTGGTTCAGCAGCTTGGGCACATCCGGCCCCCGCAGGTCGAGCTTGCCGATCGGCGTGACGTCGATGATTCCGACGTGTTCCCGGACCGCGCGGACCTCTCCGGCCGGGTCGCCGTAGTGATCGGGTCGGATCCACTGCCCGGCGACCAACGGTAGGGCCCGGTTGCGCTCGTGCCAGGGCTGCATCGGGGAATACCGGATCGGCTCGAAGATCCGGCCGGCCAGGGCTCCGAGGCTGACCGGTGCATACATCGGGCGCCAGGTCGTCGTCCCGGTTTCGGCGATCGTTGATCCGGTGGCCTCGGCCAGCACGGCCACCGCGTTGACCAGTTCCAGCTTGCCCTGAACCGTTCCCATCGTCACCGTCGTGTAGCGCTTGACCAGCTCCGCGGAGTCGTATCCCTCTCGGGCGGCGGAGATGATGTCCTTGCTGGAGACGTCCTCGGAGTAGTCGACCATTCCGTGGGTGCCGGCCCGGAACAGCTCGGGGTGCGAGTCCGGCAGCAGCTCCGGGATCGCGATCGGCGATGGCTCCGCCGACCCGCCCTGTTCCTCCTCCTCGGGCCGCTTGGCGGTTTCCGCGGAAACCGCCACGGGGTCGGTCTGGCCGCGGCGTGACTTCCGGTTCGTCGGGGTCGCTGCGATCCGGGCTCGGCGTATGGCAGCGGCGCGGCGGGCCGCTTCGGTGCCGACCACGCTCGCGTGCGCGCGAATCTCCTCCAGGGTGCCGTCGCCGACGAGCCCACCGGTGGCCAGCACGTCGTCGGGCATGGTCGTGTGGTCCGGGACGAACCGGGCCGCCTCCGGCCGATAGATCGGCCGATTCCCAGCCATGTTCAGCAGCGAGGTCATCGAGGTCCACCCCACCGCTGTGACCAGGAGGTCGGCTTCGATGGTGCTGCCGTCAGTCAGCTCGACGGCACTGAGCACGCCGCGACGGCCGGAGGCGCGAACGATGTCCTGGCCGCGCCGAGGATCGACGACCGCGGCGACATCGACGCCGACTCGGCGCAGGTCCTCGGCCGCTGCGTCCCCGGCTGCGTTGGCCGACAGCACGACGGCGCGCTGCCCCGGTCGTACGGCGTAGAGGTTGATCAGCCGGCGTACCGCGGTGGACAGCATCACGCCGGGCAGGTCGTTCCCAGCAAAAACGTATGGCCGCTCAATCAGCCCCGAGGCCACGACGAGCACCTTGGCCCGGGCCTTGACCAGTCGCTCAGCGACGCCCGGCAGCCCGCGTTGAACCACACCCAGCCAGTTGTCGTCGTAGCGACCCAGAACCACCGAATTCGTGAGCACCTCGATGTTCTCGCTTCGGGCGACGCGCTCGAGGAGATCACCGAGGGCGCCCAGGTCGCTGGCCCCACCCCAGCGCAGGTGTCCGCCGAGTTGGTGTTCCTCGTCGACCAGCAGGACCCGCGCCCCGGCCCCGGACGCGGCCAGTGCCGCCTCGAGTCCGGCCGGACCGCCTCCGGCGACAAGCACGTCCGGATGGACGTACCGCTTGTCGTAGTAGCCCTCTGCCGTGTCCGGCGAGGTCATGCCGGCGTGGGCGAACCGGGCGAGCACCTTCTGGTAGGTCGGCCACAGCCGCTGCGGCTTGATGAACGTCTTGTAGTAGAAGCCCGGCGCCAGGAAACGGCCCACGATCTGGTTGGCCGCCTTGACGTCGAAGCGCAGCGATGGCCAGGTGTTCTGCGAGCTCACGTCCATGCCGGCCTCGACCAGCCGGTGAGCGGCACGGACATTCGGCTCGTCGTCGACCTGCAGCGTGCAGCCCGGGTCGTGGAAACTCGCGGTCAGCAGGCCACGCGGGCGGTGGTACTTGAAACTTCGGGAGAACACTCGCAACCCTGCTGCGGCCAGGGCGGAGACGATCGTGTCGCCGGGGTGGGCGATGTGAGGGGCCCCGTTCCAGGTGAAGTCCAACGTCGAGGACCGATCGATGACCTCACCGGGCTGGGGCTCCAGGCGGTGACTCGTCGCGATACTGGTGGGCCTGGTGTCCTGCTGGGTCATCGTGTGTCACCGGCGTTCTCGGTCAGCGGGGCCTCATCGATGCTGGTGTCGCGAGCTCGAAGCTCGTGGGTCTCGGTGTGCCGCTCCAGGGAGAAGTACCTTCGGCAGCCCGATCCGTGGTACCAGTTCTCCTTGGTCCAGCCGAGCGGGTTGCGGTGCATGTAGAGGTAGCGCCGCCATTCCTGCGGCGTGGTGGTGGCCGGGTCCGGTCGTACACCGCCCTCGCCGGCGTACCGGAACTCCGAAACGTTGCGAGGCCCGCACCAGGGGCAGGGCAGCTGGATCATTTTTGGCTGATTCCTCTCGGCGACTAACCAGAAGTGGAGTGGGTCAGTGGCCGACGGCCGCTGCACCCTTCTCTCCGACGAGCTCGCCGTCGGTGAAGCGCGCGAGTCCGAACGCGGAGATGATCTCCGGCGTCCGTTGAGTCGCGATGCAGTCGGCCATTGACTCCCCCGACACTGGTCCGGACTTGAACCCGTATGTCCCCCAACCCACGTCGACGTAGAAGCCCTTGACCGGCGTGGGTCCCATGATCGGTGAGTAGTCCGGTGTCATGTCGCACAGGCCGGCCCATTGACGCAGGAGCCGCATCTTGTGCAGTGGTGGCATCAGCTCCAGGACGTGGCCGGCCAATCCCTCCACGAACTCCAATGACCCCCGCATCGAGTACGAAGCGAACGGGTCCACGCTGGCGCCGAAGACCAACTCGCCACGGTCGGTCTGGCTCACATACACGTGCAGGGTGCCGGAGACCACCACAGTGTCCAGGAACGGACGGACCGGTTCGGTGACGGCGGCCTGCAGCGGGAAGGTCTGGATGGGGGTCTGGACGCCGGCCATGTCGGTGATCAGGGTGCTCCAACCAGCGGTGCAGTTGACCACGATCGGCGCACTGATCGCGCCGCGGTTGGTCTGAACACCGGTCGCCTGCCCGCCGCTGACATCGATGGCAGTGACCTCGGTCTGCTGATGCAGGTGCACGCCGTAGGCGTCAGCAGCCCTGGCATAGCCCCACACCACGGCGTCATGCCGGATGATCCCGCCGGGCGGGTGGTAGAGCGCGCCGAGGATCGGGTAGCGCGCCTCGTCGGAGGTGTCCATGTACGGAACGAGTTTCTTGATCGCCGCCGGGTCGATGACATCGGAGTCGACACCCTGGCTCTTGTTGACCTCGGCGCGCCAGCGCATGGTGCGTAGCGACGCGTCGTTGTGCGCGAGAGTGAGGTGCCCGCGCTGGGAGAACATGACGTTGAAGTTCAGGTTCGCCGCCAGACCTTCGTACAGTTTGACCGAGCGGTCGTAGAAGCGGATGCCCTCCGGCGTCAGGTAGTTCGAGCGCAGGATCGCGGTGTTGCGGCCGGAACCACCCCCGCCGAGGTAGCCCTTGTCGAGGACCGCGACGTTGTGGATGCCGTGGTTCCTGGCGAGGTAGTAGGCGGTGGCCAAGCCATGCACGCCGCCGCCGATGATCACAACGTCGTAGCTCTTGGCCAGGTCGTGTTTGCGCCAGGCCAACGGCCAGTCCTTCTTGGTCAGGCCGTGGCTGAGCAGGCTGAACGCAGAGTAGCGGCTGCTGCGCTTCCCGTTCGGCTCCGAAGCTCCGTTCCGATTGCTTCGCACATCATTGTCAGGCCACACGCCCGGGATCCTCTCATGAAACGTTGTTTCCTGTCAGTAGCCCTACGCGCCGGGCAAGGTCAGCGTCAGGTAGCGCTCGACCTCCCAGTGCGACACCGTCGAGTGGTACTCGTCGACTTCGGCGCTCTTCACCTTGGCGTAGTAGTCGATGAAGTCGCCATCGTGGACCTTGCCCAGGGCGGTGCGCAGCACCTCGTCGGTGACCAGTTCGTCGATCGCACAATCCAGCCTCCGCGGCAGATGCTGAATACCCTGCTCAGCAATGTCCTGGGCGCTGAGCAGGAAGAGGTTGTCTCAACCGGCCGGTCCAGGATCCAGGCTGCGGGCGATCCCGTCCATTCCGGCCGCCAGGATTCCGGCAGCAGCAAGGTAAGGATTCGCCGACCCGTCAACGGCGCGGTGCTCGACCCGGTTGCCCTCGGGGACCCGCAGCATCAGGGTGCGGTTGTTGCCTCGCTGCCTTCGATCTGTAGACCTCTCTTGGCACGGGCTCGAACACCGCGCGCATCCCCGATGCCGGGAAGCCCAGCTTGGGCGTGATACTCCGAGGCCATGGCTAGGTAGTCGTCGGTTTCGGCGATCGCCGCCGGGCTTACTGGCGAAGGAGTCCCGAGGCACCGCGAACTGGTCTCCGGTGGCGACCAGCAGGGTGAAGAGGCCGTCAGGTCTTTCTGGACCATGTGCAGAGCATCGCCAAGGTCGGCACCCTGCTCCATCTGCCGAGCCACGAAGCGCGCGCACACCTCGGAGCCGTTGTCGGTGGCGAATCGGATGCCTTCCTGCTCCTAAACCGACGTCATACGGTCGCCGGGTTGGAGAAAGGACCCGTTGTTCGCCAAGGCGACATCGGCCGCGGCGCGCCCGACTGCCACCCGCACGAGCCAGCCAGCATCGACGCTGACCACAGCCACGTCGCCGAGCACTTCGACCTCGACCGATGCTTCGATGTCCTCGGCGATGGCGCGCCCCAAGGCATCCCAGTCAATGCCATCGGTCGAATGCAGGGACAGCCTTACCCGACCGGGCGGCGTCACCAGCCAGTTCCCCCCCAAGGCGCGGGTGCAGCACGGGCAGCTTTGAGATGAAGACCGACGATCCCGCACATACGCCCTCCACCACATCCGCCCTCTAACGGCGTCCATTTGCCTTGATTGGTCCTGATCCGGACCTCACCTTTCGCGGTGGGCCAACACGTACTCTCCGGAAATAACCCGCATCGTCACCTCGATGACGCTGACTCAGGGTGTCGCGGAGCACTTGCGCAGCAAGATCCACCGCGGAGAAGTGGGGCCCGGCGATCGTCTTCCGCCCGAGCGCGCGTTGGCCTAGCAACTCGGGGTCGCCCGGATCAGTCTTCGCGAGGCGATCAAGCTCCTGCTGAAGAATTTCCTCGTGTGAAACGGGGTTGCATTACGGGGTTGTTCTCGGCGCCACTCGTCCCCTAGTCTCCGAACCCTTCCAACCAGAAAGACGAAGGCCCGAGATCGCGCAGCAGGTGCAGTGTGGGTCAACTCGAGAAACCTGGCCGACCGCCCTGTCCGTTCGAGCCCGGTTCACATGTGGACGAGGTGAACGAGGAGGACCAGGCTCATGGGCGAAGAGTTGAGCGCACTGAACATCATCTTCTCAGAGTTCTACTTCTGGGTGA
>JALZIL010000032.1 GCA_030860305.1 Actinomycetota bacterium | reverse complement strand
CCGACTCCACCCCGACCGGGCCAAGAAGCGCGCCATCGGGCAACTCGAAGCGATGGGCTACAAGGTCACCCTTGACCACGCCTCATAACCCCCGCCCCTCTGACACGAAGGGGAATCTTCGCGTCAGGACGGGTGTACTGCCGTTGCGAGCGTTGGGCGTCGTTGGTCGTCAACGGAACTGAGACGGGACACGGACGGGACATGGCCTCCGAATCGCGGGTCGCGCGACGCAGGGGCGGGGGTGCTGTGGCCCTGCCGATCCTGGGGACCAGGGCACCGAGCTGGCCCAGCACCGACAGATCACCCTGGCCACGCGCACGGGGCACGAGTCGGGACGGAAGGTGCTGGTGCGGGCCGACGCCGCGGGCGCCACCCATGACCGTCTCGACCGGTGCTCGGGCAACCGCTGACATCATGTGCTTCCTGCAGACGCGCCGAAATCCCTTGTCGGCACACCCGAAAATGGTCATACTTGTGACTATGACGGAGACTCGCTCGCTCGCAGAGGCCAAGGCCCACCTCTCGGAGCTCGTCGCGCGAGCGGGCAACGAACACGAACGCTTCACGGTGACCGTCCACGGCCGCCCGACCGCAGTCCTCCTCGCCGTCGATGACCTCGAAGCCCTCGAGGATACGATCGCTGTGCTGAGCGACGCAAACGTCATACGGGCGCTCGACCAGGCCGATGACGAGCTGGCTCGTGGGGAGGGCGAGGGTCAAGAGAGCCTGGCAGCCGCTATGGCGGCCAGGCGGGCGCGGCGGGCTACCGCGTGAGCGGTCGGCCGTTCACGCTGGTCATCGCCCCCACCGCTCGACGCCAACTCGCTGAGCAGTTGCCCGAGTCCATCGCCTTCGCTGCCTACGAATTCATCGTCGGACCACTGCTCCAGAACCCCCACCGCGTCGGCAAGCAGCTCCGCCCGCCGCTCGACGACCGCCACAGCGCGCGCCGTGGCACCTACCGCGTTCTCTATCGAATCGATGACGCCGCTCACCGCGTGACTGTTGTCGGGGTGTTCGGGCGCGCCGACGCCTACCGATCCCGTGGAGGCTGATCGCCGATAGACCATCCCTTGCGGCGATCGTCACGACGGCACCGGTCGATGCGACCGCCGGGCCGTCCGCGCCGCTGGCCCTTCCGCTTCTGAGGCGAAATTCACGGTCGACCTGCCAAGCGCTGCGGCCGAGTCGGGTGAGCTGGCCACCCCGTCGAGAGGGTGGCCGTGCTCGCCGGCGCCGCACTCGCAAACCACGTCCTGGGACATCCGAAACAGGGTCCCTGCCGGATCGGTGGAAGAGCCGACCCGGATGAGCTGCGCGTCCTGAGGGGCCCAGTGCACGGTGTCTGACGCGGACGACGGGCAGCGTCTGGGAAGGCGGCCTACTTCACTTCGGCTCTCATCACGAATCCGAGCCCGACCGTTAGGGGGATGGCCAGCCAGATCGTTCCGGTGACCCCGAGGTGGGCCCACTGCTGGGCGGTCAGGGCTCCTTCGAACAGGGCGCTTTGCGCGTAGGAGAAGTCCACCCAGGGCTGCAGGTCACGGAACCAGTCCTGGGAGGTGGCGAGGAACAGGGACAGCGTCGGCAGCAGGAACGAGTAGACGAAGTAGGCCACGAGTGCCCCGGCCGAGCTCCGGATCACCACGCCGAGCATGAAGCCGACCAGCAGACCGAGCACGTTGGCCAAGACGATGGTGAGCAGGTTCGTGACTGTCAGGTCCCAGACGGGATCGACCCTGGCGATCGCCGTTCCCACTACGTTGCCAAGTGCGCCGGTCCCGAAGGCGAGCGGGACGGACACGACGGCGACGCCGACGCACGAGACTGCCTTGGCCGCGATGACCCGGCCGCGGTCCGGGACCAGGGTGAAGGTGGTGAGCCCGCTGCGCTGGGACCACTCGCCGGTCACCGACAAGATCGCGATGATCGGCAGGACAACCGTCATCGGAATGCCGATCGCGGTCACGAACGAGCTGTAGGTCATCTCGTCGTCCGGCGCGAACAGGATGACCGCCGAGGTGGCGAGCAGCGCCAGGATCCCCATGCTGGCCATCAGCCAGAACCCGGACCGGGTGTCGAACATCTTGCGGACCTCGGTGGTGATGATTCGGCTCAGAGGGATCCCGCGGTGGGTGGTCCTGGTCACGACCGGGGCCGCGGACGGGGACGCTGGCGCGGTATCGAGGGTGGTCATGCCACTGCTCCCACAGGTTGGTTTTCGCTGGTGGTGCCGCGCTGGGTCTCGGCGGTGAGCCCCAGGAACATCTCCTCCAGGCCGGCGCCGTCGGCCGGTCGCAGCTCGATGACCGGTACGCCCGCGGCGAACGCGATCCTTCCGACGTGGTCGGCCTCGGCCTGGGCAAGCAGCCCGTCCTCGCCCACGGGCGACGAGGTGACGCCGGCG
>JALZIL010000010.1 GCA_030860305.1 Actinomycetota bacterium | reverse complement strand
TCGCCGACCCGGGTTCCGCCGCCCTTCTTGGAGAAGACCGTCTGACCCTCGTCGGCATCGCGCGCCTGACCGGTCCAGTAGAGGTAGATCATCAGGTCGGCCACGGTCGAGGGGGGGAGCAGGGTTTCGTACCGCCCGGGCTCGTGGTCGATCCGACGCTCACTCCAGCCGAGCTTGGTGGCGATCTCGTCGGTCAGCGCGCCGACCGAGATGTCGGAGAAGTCCTGGGTCGCAGCGCCGGCCCAGACGGACCGGGAGAAGTCCGGGGACTTCCCATTGAGCTCGACCCGACCGGTCGGCTGATCGTGGCGCAGCCGCAGCCCGGTGGAACTCGCCAGGTAGGTCGAGGTGACGATGTGTTCGGCGAACCCGAACAGCAGCCGGCCACCTGCCGCGGCATCGCCGAAGGCGCTGCCCAGTTCAGGAGCGAAGGTCGAGTAGACATCGATCGAGGTCTCGGCCGGCGGGGCGGCCCAGTCGCCGCCGCCGGTGGCTTCGCTGATCAGTGGCATCGCGTCCTCAGCGGGGCCGGCGTCGCGGGCGGCCTGCTCGGAGGCGGCTACCAAATCGACCAAGTCCGGTGACCCGCTGCGCGAAACGGTCCCGGAAGCGGCACCACTCCCACCATCCACAATGGACACTACGGCCACTTGACGGGACCGCATCGCCCCATTGGTGGTCAGGCTGTTGCTGGCCCAACGAAGGTTGGCCTCCGAGCGCTCGGTGACCACGATCATGCAGTTGTCGGCCTTGGACAGGGACAGCGCCTGCTCGGCAATCTCCTGCGCTGAAACCACCATCGTCGACGTCATGATTGTCCCGCCTCGTGCGCTGCGCGCATCGCTCGCTCCGCTCGATCACTCCGCCTCGTGCGCTGCGCGCACCCGACGGTCTGCTCCTCCCTCGCTGGCGCTCGGTCGATGCTCCCGTCGTCTCGGCGATGCTCGTTCCTCGCTGCGATGCTCACTCGCTCTCGGCTCATCGTCCGCCTTCCGTCACCGTGTTAAGAATGTTGACCCCGTCGAACAGGGCACTCGGACAGCCGTGGCTGACCGCCGCGACCTGCCCGGGTTGGGCCTTGCCGCAGTTGAAGGCGCCGCCCAGGACGTAGGTCGACGGCCCACCGACCACAGACATCGCCCCCCAGAAGTCGGTGGTCGTGGCCTGGTAGGCGACATCGCGCAACTGACCGGCCAGCCGCCCAGATTCGATCTTGTAGAACCGCTGCCCGGTGAACTGGAAGTTGTAGCGCTGCATATCGATCGACCAGCTCTTGTCCCCGACGACGTAGATACCCCGCTCGACGCCGGCGATCATCTCCTCGGTCGACGGACCGTCCGGCGCGGGCTGCAGGGACACGTTCGCCATCCGTTGCACCGGTACGTGCCCGGGCGAGTCCGCGAACGCGCAACCGTTGGAGCGGCCAAAGCCCTTGAGCCGAGCCATGTTCCGATCCAGTTGATAGCCGACCAGCACGCCGTCCTTGACAATGTCCCACTGTTGGGCTGCGACGCCCTCGTCGTCGTACCCGATCGAGGCCAGCCCGTACTCGTCGTTGCGGTCACCGGTCACGTTCATCAGCGGCGACCCGTACTTCAGCGTCCCGAGCTTGTCGATCGTGGCGAATGACGTACCGGCGTACGCCGCTTCATAACCCAGCGCACGATCCAGCTCGGTGGCATGTCCGATCGACTCGTGGATGGTGAGGAACAGGTTCGACGGGTCGACGATCAGGTCATACCGCCCGGCCTGCACCGACGGCGCCTTGATCTTCTCGCGCAACAGCTCTGGGATCTCGGCGAGCTCGCCCGCCCAGTCGACCAGGTCACCGGTCAAGTACTCCCAGCCCCGCGCGGCCGGCGCCGCCAGCGTGCGCATCGTCTCGAACGCCCCGGACGAGCGGTCGACCGCCACGGCGGTGAGCTGGGGATGCACCCGTACCCGCTGCTGGATCGTCGAGGTGCCGCTCAGGTCGGCATAGAACTTCTGGTCCTTGGCCAGCATCACAGACGACTGGACGTGTTCCACACCGTCGGCCGACATCAGCCGTTCCGACCAGTCGACCAGCAGCGCGATCTTGTCCGGGTCGGGGACGGTGAACGGGTCGATCTCGTAGGCCGAGATGTAGGTCGCGTCCGAATAAGCCGGCTCGGGCGCCATCTCGACCGGGTCGGTGTTGATCGCCGCGGAGACCCGGGCCACGGCGACGGCCTGCTCGGCCAGCCGACCAGCCTCGTCGGTGGTCAGCGCCATGCCGGCGGCAAAACCCCACGTGCCCTCGTGTACGACGCGGACGGCCAGCCCCGCGTCCTCCCCGTCGGTGGCCGACTCCAGCCGGGCATCGCGCAAGCTGATGTTCTGGGTACGCAGCCGCTCGACGCGGAGGTCGGCGTGGGTACAGCCGAGCTCACTGGCCCGGCTCAGCGCGGCATCGGCGAGCTCTCGAAGGGGCAAGGCCGTGAACGACGGATCGATCTGCTGCATCTCAGAAACCCTACTTGGGCAGGTCAGCGCCCCTCATCTGGTTGCCCGGCTGGGCCGACACCTCCCTTTGCCTACCTCGCGCGCCGACACGCCGTATCCGCCTGCGGCGTGTCGTGTCGTCAGGTAGGCAAAGAGGCATCTGGTTTCCTGGGCGGGTGCCTGAGCCGTACCGGATCTGCTTCGTCTGTCTGGGCAACATCTGCCGCTCTCCGATGGCCGAGGTCGTCACCCGATCACTGCTCGAGGAAGCCGAGCTGGGCGACATGGTCACTGTCGCGAGCACCGGGACCGGCGACTGGCACATCGGCAACCCGGCGAACCCGGGATCATTACGGGCGCTGGCCGCCAGAGGTTACGACGCCAGCCGGCACCGCGCCCAGCAGCTGACGTCGGATCGGCTCGCCGACTACGACCTTGTGGTCGGCCTGGACACCGCAAATCTCAGCGACATCGAGCGGCTGCTGCACCGACAGGGCACCGAGCACCGGCCGGCGGTTGCGCTGTTGCGGGACTTCGCCCCCGATGGTGAGCGCGGTCTGGGCGTGCCGGACCCGTACGGCATGGGCGACGAAGCGTTCGAACACGCCCTGGACCTGGTCGAGCAGGCCTGCCGCGGCTTGGTCTTTCATCTGCGGGACAGCTTGGCTCAACCGAGGTGAGGCCGCGGAGAGGATGCCCGACGCTAATACAGGGTCAGGTACCGGTCGACCTCCCAAGCGCTCACGACCGAGTGATAGTCCATGAACTCGCGCTGCTTGATGTCGGCGAAGTAGTCGACGTAGTCACCGTCGGAGTGCCGGCCAAGGGCCTCGCGTAGCACGGGGTCCTCGAGCAGCGCCTCGGTCGCGTGCAGGAGCGTCGGCGGCATGGTGATGATCTCGCGCTCCGCGACCTGTTCCTTGGTCAGGGTGTAGAGGTTGTCGCGGTTGGGCTCGCCGGGGTCGAGCTCACGGTCGATCCCGTCCAGGCCGGCTGCCAACATCACGGTCAGCGCAAGGTAGGGGTTGGCCGAGCCGTCGCAGCCGCGGTGCTCCACCCGGCCGCTGTCCGGAATCCGCAGCATCTGAGTGCGATTGTTTCCGCCGTACGTGGCATAGGCCGGCGCCCAGGTGGCTCCGGAGGCTGGGGCGCCCACACCCATCCGCTTGTAACTGTTGACGGTCGGACAGGTGACGGCGATCGCGGCGCGGGCATGCTCGATCAGTCCGGCAACGAAGGAATAACCGAGAGTCGACATCCCGAGGCCACGCGCGTCGTCCTCGTCGCGGAACAGTTCCTCGTCGCCGCGCCAGAGGCTGGAGTGCATGTGCAGGCCGTTTCCGGTGCGGTCGCTGAACACCTTGGGCATGAACGTCGCCGCCATGCCAGCCTCGTGGGCCAGCGTGTGCACCATGTACCGGAAGAAGATCAGCCGATCTGCGGAGGTGAGGGCGTCGGCGTACTTGAAGTTCTGCTCGAACTGCCCGTTGGCATCCTCGTGGTCGTTGGCGTAGTTGGTCCAACCGAGCTGGTTGCAGTACTTCGAGACCCGGGCCAGGTGCGGAAACATCCGAGTGAGTGCCTTGACGTCGTAGCACGGGGAAGTGGCGGTATCGAGCGGGTCGGCGATGCGCACCCCGCCCCCTGGCTCCCGAGAGACCAGGAAGTACTCGGCCTCGACGCCGACGTTGTAGGTGAACCCGCGCTCCTCGAGTCGGGCGAGCTGGTTCTTGAGGATGACCCGAGGGGTGAAGCGCCAGGGCTGGCCGTCCACGTGGATATCGCACTGCAGCACCGCGAGTTCGGGCTGCCAGGGGACCCGTAGATAGGAGGCCGGGTCAGGTACGGCGATCATGTCGGGGTCGGCTGGAGTCTGACCCATCGGGCCGGCGGCGAAGCCGGCGAAGCCCGCCCCGCCATCCATCAACAGGTCGAAGGACTCAGCGGGCACCAGCTTTGCGCACGGCTTGCCGTGCATGTCAACGAACATGGCGAAGAAGAATTCGATTCCATCAGCTTCGGCCTGCTTCTTGAGCTCCTCGCGCGATGTCATGGTGCCCTCCTGCCTCCGGCCTCGGGGGCTCGGTAGTCGTCCGGACCCCACTCAGCAGCGGGCCGGGTGCCGTTCATGCACTCGCATCAAAGGGTTGCTTGTCAAGAAACACTGGGTACTCTCAGTCGATCGCAGCCCCCCGCGCACGAGAGCGGCTCCCTGAAGCGCGGCACCAACTGGTGGGGCGCGTTCGTGTCGGCCTGGCCGGAGGCACCATCCTGGTCACTGGCATCGGGCCGTTCGCCGTACAGAGCCTTGGCGCGGGCCGGCCTACGGCGACGCCTTCCGGCGATCACGGTCACTACCCGCCCGGACTGATCCGAAGCCACGGTTGCCTGGTAAGAAACCCGGTGTATTCTGACTCAACAGCCGTCGCGTGCTGCGGCGGTTCGACGTGATCCTCTCGCCCAGGGAGCCGACGTGTGCGGAATCGTTGGAATACACCTGAAAGATGCAAGCCTGCAGCCACGTCTCGGCGAGTTCCTGGTCCCCATGATCGAAGCCCTGACCGGCCGTGGGCCGGACTCCGCCGGGCTGGCGCTGTATGACGAGTCGGTGCCGGAGGGATCCTTGCGGTGGTCGCTGCGCGGTCCCGGGGACGGCTATGACTGGTCTGCATTGGCCGCTCGGTTGACCGCCGACATGGCTCAGCAAGCCACGGTCGAGGTCAAGGTCGACGTGGCCCTGCTCAGCATCAAAGCGCCGGTCGATCAGGTGGTGGCATGGCTGCGCGACAACGCGCCGGAAGTCAGCATCGTCGGAGTCGGGCAGGCGATGACGATGCACAAGGACATCGGTTCGGCCCGCCAGATCTGCGATCGCTACGGCATCGAGTCAGTCGGCGGCTACCAGGGCGTGGGCCACACGCGGATGGCGACCGAATCCGCCGTCACCACCCAGCATTCACACCCGTTCTCGCCGGCACCCGACCTTGCCCTGGTGCACAACGGCTCGTTCTCCAACCACGCATCCATCCGACGGCGGTTGGAGGACCGCGGCGTGGTCTTCGAGACCGACAACGATTCCGAGGTCGCCGCCCGCTACATCGGCTACCGGCTCGATGAGGGGGACACCCTCGACGACGCAATGCGGATGGTGGTCAAGGAGTTCGACGGCTTCTTCACCCTGCTCGTCACCTCACGCGAGGAGTTCGCGGTCGTACGAGATGCCTTTGCCTGCAAGCCGTTGGTCGTCGCCGAGACCGACGCCTATGTGGCCGTCGCCAGTGAATACCACGCCCTGGCAAACCTGCCGGGCATCGAGCACGCCCGGGTCTTCGAGCCACAGCCGGAGGAAGTCCACTCCTGGATCAAGACGTGACCCAGGCGCTGTCACCGTCGGTGGCCGCACCGGCCGAGGTGGTGTTGAGCTGCCGCGAACTGACCACCCGGCAGATCAACGGTCGACTGCGTGAGCTGCCCGAGGGCGCCCTCGTGCGCATCACCGAGGCGCGCGGTACGCACAACCTCGCCGTCGGTCTGCGCCACCGCCTCGACATCACCATCGAGGGCAACGCCGGCTACTACACAGCAGGCCTGTGTCAGGGCCCGGACGTGACCGTCGAGGGATCAGTCGGCTGGGGCCTTGCCGAAAACCTGATGTCCGGCGTGGTCCGGGTCCGAGGCAACGCCTCGGAATCCGCGGCTGCCACGGCACATGGGGGCACGGTGGTCGTGCACGGCGACGCCTCCTCGAGGGCCGGTATCTCGCTCAAGGGCGGCACCCTGGCCGTGGCCGGCGATGTCGGCCACATGAGTGGCTTCATGGCCCAGGCCGGCACGATCCTGGTCGGTGGCAACGCCGGGCACGCCTTGGGCGACAGTCTCTACGAGGCGGTCGTCTATGTCGGTGGCAGTGTGCGCTCGCTGGGCGCGGACAGTCAGGTCGAGGACCTCACCGAGGTCGACGTAGAACGGGTTCGCACGATCCTGGACCTGGCCGGCTTCGACCACATCGACCCGGAAAACATCACCCGGGTCGCTTCGGCCAAGCAGCTGTACAACTTCGACGCGCTGAAGAATCAACGGTACTGATGAACAGCGATCAGCCCATGAACAGGGAGCAGCCAGGCGACACCGATGCGGCGGCGCCGCCACCCGCCCGTGCGTCGGTACACCAGACGCATCGACCCAGCGCGACCTTCCCGCCGGAGATGGTGGGCCAGATCCAGACGATGGCCGACACCGGCCGCTACGAGATTCGCGGCTGGGGAGCCAAGCGGCGGGTGCCCAGCTTTGACGATCTGACGTTCCTGACAGCGTCGGTGTCCCGGTACCCCCTCGAGGGCTATCGCGAGCAATGCGACACCACGACCGTGCTCGGATCGCGGTTCGCAAGCGAGCCCCTGGTCCTCGACATCCCGATCACCATTGCGGGCATGAGCTTCGGCTCGCTGTCGGCACACGCCAAGGAGTCCCTCGGACGGGCTGCGACCGCGGTCGGCACGTCGACGACCACCGGAGACGGCGGGATGACGACCGAGGAACGGCGGGCCTCCAAGCGCTTGGTCTACCAGTGCCTGCCATCCCGGTACGGCTTCAACCCCGCCGACCTGCACCAGGCCGACGCGATCGAGGTCGTCATCGGACAGGGTGCCAAGCCAGGCGGCGGAGGGATGCTGCTCGGCGAGAAAGTGAGCGCGCGGGTCGCCGGCATGCGGACGCTGCCCGCCGGTATCGACCAGCGCTCGGCCAGCCGGCATCCGGACTGGACCGGCCCCGACGACCTGGCCATCAAGATCGCCGAGCTGCGCGAGGCCACGGGATGGGAGAAGCCCGTCTACGTCAAGCTGGGGGCAACCCGGGTGACCAACGACGTGAAACTCGCGGTAGCCGCAGGCGCCGACGTCGTCGTGGTGGACGGAATGCAGGGAGGCACCGGCGCGACGCAGGAAGCCTTCATCGAGCACACCGGTATCCCGACCCTGGCCGCGGTCCGGCTTGCCTCCGACGCGCTGCGCGAAATCGGCAAGTCCGAGGAGGTGCAGCTCATCGTCTCAGGTGGCATCCGCACCGGGGCCGACGTCGCCAAGGCGCTGGCGCTCGGTGCGAACGCCGTGGCCATCGGGGTAGGTGCCCTGGTTGCGCTGGGCTGCAACAGCCCGACCTACGTCAAGGACGGCCGGGAGCACGACGCCACGGCGGACTTCCGCGCGTTGGGGACTTCTCCCGGCTTCTGTCATCACTGCCAGACCGGACGATGCCCCACCGGCGTCACCACCCAGGACCCGATGCTCGAGTCCCGGCTGGACCCCGACATCGGCGCGCGTTGGGTGACGAACTACCTCAAGGCGATGACGATGGAGCTCACGACCCTCACCCGCGCCTGCGGCAAGTCGAGCGTGCACAATCTCGAACCGGAGGACCTGGTGGCATTGACGATCGAGGCTGCAGCGATGGCTCGGCTGCCACTTGCGGGCACGACATGGATACCGGGGTAGATCGAATCGAGCAGGCGCTCGGGCGACACATCGCGGATCGGATCCGCGAGTACCGTCAGCAACTCGGAATGTCGGGCAGCCAGCTCGCCGAAGCCAGCGGCATGTCCAAGGGGATGTTGAGCAAGCTCGAGAACGGGCAGGTCTCCCCCAGCCTGGCGACCCTCGTACGTCTGTCCGGCGCGCTCCAGGTTCCGGTGACCGCCTTCTTCCGTGGACTCGACGAGGAGCGCGACGTTCTGCTGGTCAAGGCCGGGCAGGGGATGGGTATCAGTCACGGCGGCAGCCGCGCAGGACACCGCTACCAGCTGCTCGGGAACATGCGTGGACCGAACCGGCGCATGGAGCCGGTCCTGGTGACCCTGCTCGAGCGAACCGAGGTCTTTCCCCTCTACCAGCACGCCGGTACCGAGCTGCTCTACCTGTTGTCCGGCAAAATGGTCTACGGCGTCGGCGGCGCCGAATACACCCTCGAGGAAGGAGATGCCCTGCAGTTCGACGGTGAGGTCTCGCACGGTCCACGCCGGCTCCTGTCGTTGCCCACGCAGTTTCTGTCCATCAAAGCTTTTGGCGGCGTCCAGTCCTAACCAGACTTCAACCGACCGGCGTGCGGACCGTGGGGCCGCCCGACCTGACTCAGCGAGATCGGCCGATCCGCCCCTGTACGGCGATGTCCTCGGGCAGTCCCAAGAGGCGAACACCGGCGCCGTCTACCTGCAAGGTCGTCGGGGCGCCGTCCAGTTGGAGATCGTGGATGGTCAGGGGTCCGAACTGCTCAGGCCAGGCAGAGGCAAGCGAGACCCGTCGTTCGGGGATGGTCGGTTCCAGGCCGAGCAGCATGCGGACCAGCTGCATCGGAGTCGCCGAAGCCCACGCCTGCGGCGAGCAGGAGGTCGGATAGCCGATCGGCTCCGGATAGTCGGCCCGGTCGAACCCACACAACAGCTCGGGTAACCGCCCACCGAAGCTGGCAGCGGCCTCGAGCAGTCCCACGGCGATCCGCTGGGCCGGCTCGACGAAGCCGTACCGCATCAGCCCGGTGGCGACCAGCGCGCTGTCGTGCG
This sequence comes from Actinomycetota bacterium, assembly GCA_030860305.1. The sequence continues at coordinate 19,161 of JALZIL010000010.1, read as the reverse complement.
GCCAGACCGAACCGTTGTGGTAGCTCATCGGGTTGTAGGCCACCATCGACGAGGCCAGCGTACGAACTCCCCACCCGCTGAACATCTGCGGCGATATCAGGTGCTGGGCCACCTGCGGCGCCTTGTCCTCCTCGACGATCCCGCTCCACAGGCAGTGCCCCATGTTCGAGGTCAGGGAATCGATCGGGCGCTTGTCGCGATCCAGCCCGACGGCGAACCAGCCCTGGTCGGGAAGCCAGAATGCTTCGTTGAACGAGCGCTTCAGCGCAGCGGCCCGATCGGTGAATCGAGCGGCCGTCGGCGTGTCCCCCCGGGCCTGGGCGATCTCGGCCCGGGCCAGGTAGGCGGCATAGACGTAGCCCTGTACCTCGCACAATGCGATCGGGGTCTGCGCCAGGGAACCGTCGGCGAAGTTGATCCCGTCGAAGGAGTCCTTCCAGCCCTGATTGGCCAGGCCCTTGCTGGTCATCGGCTGGTATTCCACGAAGCCGTCGCCATCGCGGTCGCCGTAGTGCTCGACCCAGGCCAGCGCCCGGTCGGCGTGCGGCAGCAGTGCGTCGATGTCGGCCGCCCGGGCACCCCAGCGACACAGTTCCCCCAGCAGCACCACGAACAGCGGAGTTGCATCGGCCGTGCCGTAGTAGACGCTTCCACCACCCTGAACGAGCGGAAAGTCCAGTCCCAAGCGGGTCTCGTGCAGGATCCGTCCCGGCTGTTCCTCGGTGCTTGGCTCCTCCCGGCTCCCCTGCGTACGAGCCAGCGCGCGCAGCGTGCCCACAGCCAGATCGGGCTCCATCGTCAGGGCCAGGTACGAGGTGAGCAGCGAGTCCCGGCCGAACAGGGCCATGAACCACGGGGCCCCGGCGGCGACCGCTACGTCGTCCGGATGCTCCGGATCCGCGATCCGCAGCGCACCCAGATCCTCCATGCTGCGCCGAAGAGTGCGCCGGAGTTCCATGTCCTCGGAATCGATCCGGATGCTGCCACCGCGCCAGGTGCGAAAACGCTGCGCCGGAGCCGACTCCGACACCGGCTGATCGAGCGGGAAGGACGGCGGTAGCTCGTCACCGTCCAGGCTGGGTACGACCAGCACGCTGGCGCTCCATGTACCTCGGGGTGGCACGGTCACCTCGAAGTGCAACCCGTTTCTCGCCGCGACTGCGCCCTCGGCCGAGATGCGCACTCCGCGGCGAGCGTCCCCGTCTCGAAAACCGAGGCGCAGCGAATCTCCGTCGGCGTAGCTGGACAACTCGCCCCGGTACTGGACCCGGGAGTCCTTCACTGCGAAGACGTCCGCGAAGTCGCCTGCCAGCGCCAGGAACACGGTGGTGCGGAGCTCCTGGTTCCCCAGATTGCACAGGACCAGGTCTTCGCGCATCCCGTTGCCGATGTACCGATGGCGCTCCACCAGCAGTTCCGTCTGCGAACCGCGCGGCGCAACCCGGGCCAGGAACGTGGCCCGGTAGGGGTCCCCGCCCAGGACGGTCAGGTGCTGAGCCGGCGCACCCGCGACCAGCAGTTGCCAGGCGGACACAATCCTGGTGTCGCTGAAGAACAGGCCTTGGGCGAAGTCGGGGTTCATGTCGCCGGACCGGCCGGACACGGCAAACGTGGAGCCCTCCACCAGGGTGACCGCATCCATCAGCTGTGCGGCCGGCTCGCCCCCCGCGCTACCGACGGCCGGTTGCACCGCGACCGCACGCATCGTGACCGCACGCACCCTGAACGTACGCACCCTGAATGCTCAGCTCCCGCACGCGTGCATCGTAGAAGGACCGCATCGTGCCCGGCCTGCAGCGGGTAGGGCAGAACGACGGCTCAACCCCCGGTCGGTGCCAGTTGGCCTCGGGCGGCCGGCCGAACCGGCCCGGTCAACGTGACGCCGCCCGGACGCGCTGCCAGCAAAGCGGTACGCGCCCCTGCGCGCCGATAGGCACCTTCATATGCGGCCGCGACCTGATCGACGCTGAAGCGCCGGGCCACGTCGGCCCGACAGTTCCTGGGGTCCAGTTCGGGTAGTCGCGCCACCGCGGCGGCCATGGCCTGCTCGTCGCGCACCAGGAAGCCGGTGACCCCATCGCGGACGATCTCGGTCGCGGCGCCCTCAGCGAAGGAGATCACCGGCGTGCCGCAGGACAGCGCCTCGACCATCACCATCCCGAACGGCTCGTTCCACGTGATCGGCATCAGCAGAGCACGGGCGTGGGCGATCAGGTCGGCCTTGTGACTTCCGCCCACCTCCCCGACGTACCGCACGCGGTCGCCGTCCACGTGCTTGGCCACCTCGTCCTGGAAGAAGGACTCCTGACCCGGTTGTACGGGTCCGGCCAGCACCAGCGGTACGCCGGCCGCGCGGGCAGCGGCGATGGCCCGGTGCGGTCCCTTGGTCTCATGCATCCGGCCGAGCCAGAGCAGGTAGTTCTCCTTGTCCGGCGCAAAGGGCCAGGCTGCGACATCGATCGGATTGGGGATGACCTCGGCGATCGGCACTCCGGGCGGTGCCGAGGCGCGTTGTGACTGGCTGATCGCCACGACGTGGGCCTTATCGGCATGCTGGCGGTAGAAGCGGCTGGTGGCCGGCTCGAACGGCCCGTGCAGCGTGTGCACCAGCGGGGTAGCGATCCGATCGGCCATCGCCAGGGCTATGAAACCGCTGTGGTCGTGGATCACATCGAACCCGCAGTGGCTGCGAGCCGCATCCTCGACAGCGCGGAACACCCGGGCAACGTGGTCGGCCTCGTACAGTGCGCGCCCGATCTCGTCGGGATGGCAGATCTCGAGAACCTCGTGCACCGTGGCCGAGGATCGGCTTCCGGGCGCTGCGAACAACGTGACCTCGTGTCCGCGGTGGACCAGCCGCTCGCAGAGCAAGGAGACGACAGATTCGATGCCGCCGTACCCGGTTGGCGGCACCGGGAGCCAGGGGGGAGCCAGAACGGCGATCTTCATCCGGCGGTATCCGGCTGCAGCGCCGGGTAGGTGCCTGGTCGAGAGCGGGCTCAACTGGTGTCTCACAGCTCCTCAGATACCCCGACAAGGTGGCGGTTAACACTGTAAGCTGACACTGTAAGGCCAGTCAACCGCCGACAGGTTCGGTCAGCCGCCGACCCGGGTGGGACGGCGCCGGCTCGACCGGGTCATAGCGTGTACATGACCTACCCCGAGGGCCATGCAGATGACGACCACGACCGACGAGACATTCAGCTGGGCCATGCCGGACAGGCCGTGCCCGAGGTTGCAGCCCCCGGCGATCCAGCCACCGGCTCCGAGCAGGAAGCCCCCGACCAGCAGCCGGAGGTAGCGGACCCTGGTCTCACCGCGCGGCTCGAAGGCGCCGGTTGCCCTGGCCGCGACCCCGCCGCCGCCGATGATCCCCAGCAGAAAGGCGATCAGCCACCAGTTCGGCTCGCCGGCAGCGACCCCGGCTGAGGCACCGACGGTGCTCGGCCCGAAGTCGACTCCGCCGACCGCAGCCAGAACCCAGCCCAGCACCAGCACTGCGCCCAGTGCCAGACCCAGGGTCGGCCAATTCCACTGCCAGCTGGGGCGCTGGGTCCTACCCGCACCTGCCGACCGGCGTCCCGCACCGTTGGCACCCCACCGCCGGCGGGTGTCCCGCCCAGCCCACCGCCACAACACGCCGATGACCGCGGCCAGGACGAGAACGGCCACCAGCAGCCGCGGCAGGCCGACGAGCCCGGGAATCGTCGCGTCGTCCCCGCCGGGCAGCACGGTCGGCCCGGGAATGCGTACCTGGCGTACGGCCAGTTCGCCAGCGATCCAGCCCCCGATTCCGGCTGCGCCTCCGAGCATCCCGGCGCCGAACTTGAACAGCAGACCGGAGACGCAGCTCTGCGCGATGGCCATGCCCCAGCCGATCAGCAGACCACCCACGACGTTGCCGACCGGACGAAATGCCAGCCCGGTATTGAGGTCAGCACCCAGCGGCGTCACGTAGAGGACGGCGAGTCCGACCGCCCCCAGCGCAACGGCCAGAGCCCAGCCGCGAAGCAGAAGGAATCGGCCCTGCCAGGCATCGGCGAACATCGAGTTGAAGCACAGTTGCCCTCGCTGCAGGACATAACCCATGCCGATCCCGGCCAGCGCCCCGGCCAGGACCGCAAGGGCCATCACGTCTCCTCGCAGAACTGCGCTGACAACGGGCGTCGGACCCGGGACCAGCGGTGGATCTCAGGGTCGGCTTTGGCTGCGTCCATGCAGCCATCATGGCCGACCGGCGCACCCAGTGCCGTAGAGGAAGATCGTCGTACGCTTCGCTCACGCTGGGACCAATGCTGTCCTAGGCTGACGCGAGCGCAGACGTGTGTTGCGCGGGGGACAGCTCATGCTTCGACGAGAAACCTGGAGGCCGTTTCGTGGCCAAGGAACCCGGCACCGAAGAGCCCAACGACGACTCGGTCGAGGGATCCGTGCCGAGTGAGTCTGCCTCGGACTCCAGCCGCACTATCTCGCAGCTCCCCTGGTCGAGCGAGCCCGCAGCATCCGGTGACGATGCCGATGCCTACGACCAGCCCTGGCCCTCCGACGACGCCGACGAACCCACCGAACAGATCCGGCGCACCGATGCCGACCGCTGGGCGGCCTCGTTCGCCAACCTCGGTGATCAACCGGGTTCCGCCGGCCGATCCGAGAGCCCAGCCAGGAACGGTTCCGAGGAAGCGCCACCCGCACTGGACAAGCCGGCCTGGGCCGACCGGGCCGCCGAACCCCTCTCCGGGCCCAGCTGGCACACCGATGCCCCCTCCCGGGCCTGGAACACCGAGGCGCCTGCCGACTGGGCGCGACACGACCCGAGCCCATCCAGTCACGCCGAGAGCCCGCCATCGGCCAACGGCAGCACTGCCGGGGACGAGCCCGGCTACGACCACTCCCTGGTGAGCCGGGCCGCGCTCGAACGCAGCGCGCAGGCGTTCTCCGCCCAGCACCCCCCGCCACCGCCGGCACCCCAGGGTCCGCCGGCCCCCCCCGGCACGACACAGCAGTCCGACGGCCCGCCGCCCGGCCCTGATCAATACCGCAGTGATCAGTACGGCAGCGATCAGTACGGCAGTGCTCGGTACGGCGGAGACCAGCCCGGCGGAGACCAGCCCGGCAACCAGACCTACGGCGATCCGTACGAGAATCACCGGTACGGGGGCCAGCAATCCCCCGGCCAGCAGTACGTCGAACAGCGGTACGCCGGGCAGCAGTACGCAGGCCAGCAGCACAGCGCGCCGCAGGGGAATCGGTACGCCGAGCCGAGTCACGGCAACCGACGCGAGCCCGATCCCGGCCCAGGGCACCAGGCCAGCGGGCCGGCCGTCCCTGGGACCGCACCTGGCTCACAGTCCAGCTGGTCGGCGCCGCCCCCCGCGCCTGCACCCGCGGCACCACAACCCCAACAGTGGCAACAGGCTGCACCAGCCCAAGCCGGCTGGCAGCCGGCCAACCATCAGGGGCCGATGCAGCAACAGCACACCTCGGCGGCCGACCTGACCTCCGGGTCTCTGGTCAAGCCCGCGGCGGCCGTACCCCGGGTCGGCTGGCGCAAGATGGTGCACGCCGTCACCGGAGGAACGCTCAATCCTGGCCTGTCCCAAGCCGAGCTGCAGCGGCGCAATCTGATCGAGCGGGCCACCGCGCCGGTGCGCGGCTGCCACCGGATCGCGGTCGTCTCGCTCAAGGGCGGGATCGGCAAGACCACCACCACCGCTGGACTGGGCCTGACCCTCGCCGAGCACCGCGGTGACCGGGTGGTCGCCCTCGATGCCAACCCCGACGCCGGCACTCTGGCCGAGCGGCTGACCGGCCAGATCGATGTCACCGTCCGGGACCTGCTCGACAACGTGGAGTCGATCCGGTCGTTCACCGACGTCTCGGCCTTCACCTCACTGGCCGCCCGGCTTCAGGTGCTCGCCTCCGAGCAGGACCCGGAGATGTCCGAAGCCTTCAACGAGGCGGAATACTGCACGGTCGCGGACGTGCTGGCGCGGTACTTCAACATCGTCCTGACCGACTCCGGCACCGGACTGCTGCACTCGGCCATGTCCGGGACGCTGGCCTTGGCCGATTCCCTCGTCGTGGTCGGCTCACCCAGCGTCGACGGGGCCAGCCGTGCCAGCAAGACGCTGGACTGGTTGATGGCCCATGGTCACGGCGAACTGGTCTCTCGCGCGGTGGCGGTCATCTCGACGGTGCGACCGGCCACCAAGGAACTCGACATGGCTCGGCTGCGCGAACACTTCTCCGCTCGAGTGCGGGCAGTCGTCGAGATTCCGTACGACCGGCACTTGGTGACCGGCGGCATCATCGACATGAGCCAATTGGACCGGCCGACCGAAGAGGCATTTCTGGAACTGTCGGCGATCGTGTCCGACGGGTTCCGGCTGCCCCCGCTGATGCGTTCCGCTCGGAAGCCGGCTGCCACGGCCGGCGGCTGACGTCATCCCGTCCAGACCCTGCCTGATTATCGGTTGACCCTGACCTAACGTCAGGGCTTAGCGTCGACGGCATGACCGCGGCAGGAAGCACGACGTACGCCTTCTCCATCGGCGAGTTGGCAGATCTGGCCGGGGTCACGGTTCGGACGCTGCACCACTACGACCGGATCGGCCTGCTCCGCCCTGGCCACCGCAGCGCGGCGGGGTATCGCTGCTACACCGGCCCGGACGCCGACCGGCTAGCCCAGATCCTGGGTTATCGGGAGCTCGGCTTTGCACTCGATGAGATCCGCAGGATCCTCGAGGCGCCGGACCGGAGTGCGCAGGAGCACCTACATCGTCAGCGCCGGCTCCTGACCGAACGCATCGACCGGCTGCGGCGCATCGTGTCCGCAATCGACATCACTTTGGAGGCACAGACCATGAAAACCACCGGACTCAGCCCAGCCGAGAAGCTGGCCGTCTTCGGCCACTTCGATCCCGACGACTACGCCGAGGAGGTCGAGCAGCGCTGGGGCACCATCGATGCCTACCAGCAATCGGCGGCACGTACGAAGTCCTACACCAGGCAGGACTGGGAGACGATCACGGCGCAGGGCTCGGCGAACACGACCGCGCTGGCGGAGGCGTTGGCAGCTGGCCTACCGGCGACCTCGGTCGAGGCGATGGATGCCGCGGAGCAGGCTCGCCAGCACATCACCCGCTGGTTCTACGACTGCCCGGTTGAGATGCACCGCAACCTCGGTGACATGTACGTCGCCGACGAGCGCTTCACGGCGACCTACGAAAAGGTAACCCCCGGCCTGGCGGCCTACGTCCGGGACGCGATCTACGCCAACGCGGACCGCACCGCGACCTGACGCCCGACGCCACGCTCGATCTCCGGACGTTATGCGCATAACGTCCCGAAATCGGCCCCTGAAACCGGACGTTATGCGCATAACGTCCCGAGGGTCTGGTCGGCTAGCTGCGGATCTTTCGGATGATGAACAACAGGATCAGCACCGCAGCGCCCAGTCCTGCTGCGGGCACAGCCATTCGGTTCAGAACGCTGCCGCCGGCGACGTCGAGCAAGTCGATCGGCTCGGGTTCACGCGAGGGTACGGCACGCGGACGGCTGGCCGTCCCAGTAGCGGATACGGCGCGCGGACTGCTGGCCGTTCCGCTGCTGGCAGTCGGGGTCGGGCCGGGCTCTTTGGCGTGCTTGCCGCCGGTGGATGCAGCGGCCGGGTTGTCCGTACCACCAATGCCGGAGGTACCGCCGGCTCCGCCAGTGGTACCGGCGGCTACCACAGCGGCAGCACCGCCCAGCGGGGTGTCGGTGGAACCGGCGCCATCGTCGGCGCCGACGCCTTTACCGGACTCCGCGGACTGGTCAGTGCTCTCGGTTCCGCTCAACTTTCCCTCCACACAGGTCGCGAACTGGCCGATCAGCTTGTTGCCCACATCGACCATCACTCCGCGGCCGAACTGGGCCGGCTTGCCGGTGATGTTCAGATCGGTCAGCACGTCGACGCGGGTCGAAGACCCCTCGGACTTCAGCGTCGCCGTCACCGTGGCAGCCGCCGTACCGTTGCCGCGCTGATCCTTACCGGCCGCGTCGATGACCGCAGTGTGCGTCGCCTCGTCCTTCTTCACGAAGGACGCCTTTCCCTTGTAGGTCAAGCTGATCGGACCAAGCTTCACCTTGACCCGACCGGTGAAGTCGTCACCGTCGACAGAGTCGAGGACCGCCCCCGGCATGCATGGCGCAATCTGCTCGATGTCGAGCAGCACTTTCCAGGCGTCATCGACCGGGACCGGCACTGTGAAGGAATGCTCTAGCTGCATCGGATCACCTTCTCATGGCAGTCCAGACCGTCTGACGTGGTCTCAGCAGAGCCCCTCAGCCGGCTACTGCGCCGAGAACCGCCCGCTTGGTGAGCACGGTCGCGAGGTGGGTGCGGTAGTCGGCCTGGGCGTTCAGGTCACTGCTCGGCGAGGCACCTTCACCGGCGTGTGCCGCGGCATGACCGACGGCCTCGGCACCGGAGGCACCGGCGAGGGCCTGCTCCACGGCAGTGGCCCGGATCGGCGTCGGACCCATGTTGGTCAGCCCGATGCGGGCCTCGGCGATCGTCCCGCTGTCGCTACGGACCAGAGCTGCGACGCCGACCATGGCCCAGGCCTGCGCGACCCGGTTGAACTTCTCGTACGAACTGCCCCAACCAGTGTGTTTGGGGACCCGGATCTCGGTCAGCACCTCGTCGTCGCCCATCGCGGTGGTCAGGTAATCGACGAAGAACTCACTGGCCGGTACGATCCGGGACCCGTTCGGACCGACCACGACGAACTCCGCCTGCAGGGCCACAGCGACCGCGGGCAGGTCACCGGCCGGGTCGGCGTGGGCAAGCGCCCCGCCGAAGGTGCCTCGATGCCGTACGGCGGGATCGGCGACGGTATGAGTCGCTTGGGCGATCAGCTTCGCGTGCTCGGCGATCAGCGGGTCCTTGAGCACGTCGGCGTGCGTCGTCATCGCTCCGATCACGATCGCGTCGCCGTCCTCGCGTACGCCGCGGAGTTCGGCGATCCCACCGAGGTCGATCACCGTCGATGGGTTGCCCAGCCGCAGCCGCATGATCGGCAGCAGCGACTGGCCGCCGGCCATGATCTTCGCGTCCTCGCCGGCCGCGGCCAGTGCGGAGACCGCTTCTTCAACCGTGGACGGCCGTACGTAGTCGAACGCGGACGGGATCATGATGCGTCTCCGGTCTCGAGCAGGTTCTCGTCCTCGGTGGTCGCGCCGCCCCAGGCCTGCGTGCCCTCGGCGGCTCGGTCGCTGTGCTGGTCACCTTGCAGCGCTCGCCAGACCCGTTCCGGGGTCATCGGCATCTGTACGTCAGTGACGCCGAGGTGCCGCAGCGCGTTGATGACCGAGTTCACGACCGCTGGCGTCGAGGCGATCGTGCCGGCCTCGCCAACTCCCTTGACCCCGAGCGGATTGGTCGTCGACGGGGACACGGTGTTGTCGGTGTCGAAGTGCGGTAGGTCGGTGGCACTGGGAATCGTGTAGTCCACGAAGGTCCCCGTGGTCAGGTTGCCGTCCGAGTCGTACACGGCCTCTTCGTACAGGGCCTGCGCGATGCCCTGGGCCAAGCCGCCGTGGATCTGACCTTCGATGATGAGCGGGTTGACCGGCTCGCCGACGTCGTCCACGGAGACGTACTTGCGGATCGTGACCAGTCCGGTCTCGGTGTCCACCTCGGTCGCGCACAGGTGGGTCCCGTGCGGGAAGGAGAAGTTCTCCGGGTCGAAGGTGGCCTCGGAGTCCAGGCTGGGCTCGATGCCCTCGGGGTAGTTGTGCGCCGCGAAGACGGCCAATGCGGTCTCCTGGATCGCGATCTTGGCATCCGGCGTACCGCGGACGCTGAACGAGCCGTCCTTGAACTCCAGGTCGTCCTCGCTGGCCTCCAGCAGATGCGCGGCGATCCGGCGTGCCTTGGCCACGACCTTCTCCGCCGCTTTGACCACGGCGATACCGCCGACCACCAGCGAACGCGACCCGTAGGTGTCCAGTCCGCGCGGTGAGGAGGCGGTGTCCCCGTGGATGCACTCGACGTCCTCGAACGGGACGCCGAGCTGGTCGGCCACGATCTGGCTCCAGGCCGTGTCGTGCCCCTGGCCGTGTGGGGTGGACCCGCTGACCACCTCGACCTTGCCGGTGGGCAGCATCCGGATCGAGGCGCTCTCCCAGCCGCCGGCACCGTAGGCCAGCGAGCCGAGCACCCGGGAGGGAGCCAGCCCGCACATCTCGGTGAAGGTCGAGATGCCCAGGCCGAGCTGGACCGGGTCGTTGTTCTCGCGGCGCTGTTGCTGCTCGGCGCGGAGTTCGTCCCAGCCGAACATTTCCAACGCCTTGTCGGTGGCCGCCTCGTAGTTTCCGCTGTCGTAGGTCAGGCCGGCGACCGTCGTGAACGGGAACTCCTCGTGGGTGATCCAGTTCTTGCGGCGCAACTCCATCGGGTCCATGTCGAGCTCGACGGCGAGCTCGTCCATCACCCGCTCGATCGCGAAGGTGGCCTCGGGGCGGCCGGCGCCGCGGTAGGCGTCGGTCGGTGTCTTGGTCGTGAACACGCCATCACAGACGAACTGGTAGGCCGGGAACTTGTAGATCGCCGGGAACATGAAGGCGCCCAACACCGGCACGCCGGGGCTGACCAGGCGGAGATAGGCGCCCATGTCGGCGAGCAGCCGGACCTTGAGCCCGGTCACCGTGCCGTCCCGCTTGGCCGCGATGTCGATGTACTGGATCTGGTCGCGCCCGTGGTGGGCCGAGAGCAGCGACTCACTGCGCGTCTCGGTGTACTTGACCGGCTTGCCCACCCGGCGGGAGGCCATGATCACCAGGAACTCCTCCGGCGTCACCTGCAGCTTGCCGCCGAAGCCGCCGCCCACGTCGGGCGCGATCACCCTGACCTTGTGTTCCGGAATGCCAAGACTCAGCGCGATCATCACCCGGGCGATGTGTGGAACCTGGGTCGCTGCCCAGAGGGTCACTCCGCCGCCCTGGAAGTCGGCGAGGAAGGACCGGGGCTCCATGAAGGCCGGAATCAACCGCTGCTGGATGAACCGGCGGCTGACCGTCACCTCGGCGTTGTCGAACGCCTCGTCGGTGGAGCTCCCCGTGCCCACCTCCCCGGCATCGAAGACGAAGTGGAAGCTGGTGTTGGACTCGGTGTGGGAATGCACCAGGTGCGTGTCGTCCTTGACCGCTTCCTCCATGTCCAGGATGGTCGGCAGCGCCTCGTAGTCCACGTCGATGGCTTCGAGGGCGTCCTGCGCGGCGGACTTCGTACGGGCCAGCACGATCGCAACGGCCTCACCGACGTGATTGACCTGATCCACCGCGATCGACGGGTGGCCGGGATTGACCATGTCCGGCGTGACTGGCCAGGCGCACGGGATGCTGCCCTGCTCGTCGGCGAAGTCCTGGCCGGAGAAGGCCGCGACGATGCCGGGACGCTCGAGCGCGCCGGAGAGGTCGACGCTGCTGATCCTGGCGTGCGCGACCGGGCTGCGCAGGATGCCCATGTGCAGCATTCCGGGCAGGGTGTGGTTGTCGGTCCACATGGTTCGCCCGGTGAGCAGGCGCTGGTCTTCCTTGCGCTTGCGGGACTTGCCGACCTCGCGGTCGCTGGCGGCATGACCCGATGCTTCGACGCGGTCTTCGGTGATGCTCACGCGGCACCTCCTGTGCTCTGGCCGGCGGCGGCGTCGTCGGCGATGTCTCCGGCGGGTGCACCGGCGCTGTGTCCGGCAGGTACGGCGGCAGTCGCATCGCCGGTCTCGCCGGGAACGATGTGCTGAGTGGACTGCTCCTGCTGCCCGGAACCCAGTTCGGTGGAGCTCTGTTCAGCGGCGTTCTGCCCAGCGGAACTCTGTCCTGTGGAGCCTTGTCCAGTGGAGTCTTGGTCACTGGAGACCTGGCCGGCGGAGCTCTGTCCAGCGGCCTGTTGGATGGCGCTGACGATGTTCTGGTAGCCGGTACACCGGCAGAGGTTGCCCTCGATGCCTTCCCGGATCTCGTGCTCGCTGGGGCTCGGATTTTCCTTGAGCAGATCCAGCGCCGCCATGATCATTCCCGGCGTACAGAATCCGCACTGCAGCCCGTGTTTGTCGTGGAAGGCCTGCTGCATCGGATGCAGTTCGCCGTTGCGCGACAGGCCCTCGATCGTGGTCACCTCGCAGCCGTCAACCTGAACGGCCAGGACCGAGCAGGACTTCACCGACTCGCCGTCGAGATGCACGGTGCAGGCGCCGCAGTTGCTCGTGTCGCAACCGACCACCGTGCCCACCTTGCCGAGGTTCTCCCGCAGGTAGTGCACCAGCAGCACTCGAGGTTCGACCTCGGCTGACTCTTTGATGCCGTCCACGGTGAGGTTGATCTGGGTCACGACTGGGCACTCCATCCGCTGTCGGGTCGGACCCCGGTCTCCCGGGGTCGCGCTTAGAGTGTCGCAACTGCGCTACAGGTTAGGACAGGCTCACCTGAAGTCAACGGTGTCGACCAGCTTCCGTACCAGCGGAGCAAAGTCAGCCCGAAGTGAACCGCTCCTACGGGTTGCACGCCGGTATTGTTGCGTACGCGCGGCCCCTGCCTTGACGTTGCAACGATTGCAACGTCTAGCCCACGTGACAGACCGCATCGCGTCCCCGGGGGAGTTCGGACCCCGACTCTCCGGTCGCGACTTCCCCATGGATTCGGTGTCCGGCGATTCGGGCGATCTGACCGGCCAGCTGTTGTCGGAGTTCGACCACGTGCGGCGCAGTGGAGGCCGGTAGCAGTGGTCCCCGGTAGGCCTCGAGCGCCTGCCGGTGTGCGCCGCGATCGAGCAGTCGGCGTACCCGGGCGAGGTCGGAGTCCACCGGGCGGACCAGGCGGTACGGGCGTGAGGCCAGCACCTCTTCGCCAACGGCACGGCGAAGCCGGGACATCTCGGCGCGGATGGTGACCTCGGCCGCCGCTGGTTGGGTTTCCTGCATGAGCTGCTCCGCGGTGCGGCCTTCACCCGTCGCGGCGGCCTCACAGAGCAGGAGGAGCAGCTCGGAGTGCCGCAGCGAGAGGTCCAGCTGGCGTCCAGGCAACGACAGATGGCCGCGGTCGCGACCGAGCACCTCGATCGTCGCCGTACGGGGGGGCGGGTCGGGCAAGGCGGGCCGGTTGGCCGTCGCGCGGACCGCTTGCAGTCGCTGCCAGCGCAGTTCGGCTTCGGCGGCAGCGGCGGCGGCCCGTACCAGGGTGAGCATGTGCGGCGAGGCGACGTGATCGCCGCCGGTGACGTCCAGGGCGCCGAGCAGCTGGCCGGTCATCGGGTCGTGCACCGGTGCCGCGCTGCAGCTCCAGGGCTGGACTCGACGGTGGAAGTGCTCGCTGCCGTAGACCTGGACGCAATGATCCAGGGCCAAGGCGATGGCCGGCGCATTCGTACCGGCATGGGACTCACCCCAATTGGCGCCTTCGACGAACTGGATCCGCGCAGCCTGTGAGCGCAGCCGAGAGTCACCCTCCACCCAGAGCAGGCAGCCGACCGCGTCGGTGACCGCGACGATCATCTTGTCCGACTCGGCGTCCTGGACGAGCAGTTTGCGGATCACCGGCATCACGGCGGCCAACGGATGGGCGTCGCGGTAGGCGCGGAGAGAGTCGTCGACGAGGTCGACGCTCGGGCCACCGCCGTCGGGATCGACACCACTACCTAGACTGCGTCGCCAGGAGTCCCAGACGATCGGGCGGACCTCCCCGCGACGACCCGACCGATCCCCCGCTGTCGTGATCAGGGCTTGATGGGCGGCGCGAAGGTTCCGGGTCAGGGTATGGCTCGGGCTCCCATTGGGCAGCGCCAGCCAGGGATTGACGGCGGTCATGCCGTCCTCCCCCCGGGCCGGGCGCGCAACGAGTCCATGGCAGGTCCATCGTGACTCTTTCCGCAGCGATAAGCCAGGGATGCGAGCCACCGCGACCCGTTGAGCCATCCCGCAACCCGAGTGATAGACGCGCCGTATCGAAGCTATTGGCAGAGGGCGTCCTTCACCCGGTTCGGGGGTCGGCAGGATGGGTGCAATGCCCCTGCGCATCGGTTGCCGAGACGGCTGGCTCAGCTGTACTCGGGGCTGATCCTCTACGGCCTGAGCATGGCGCTGACCATCGGCTCGGCCCCTGGGGAACATGCCCTGGGACGTGCTGCACCAGGGCGGCCAAGCAGAGTGGCCTCTCGATCGGCGCCGTGGCAGCGATCATCGGCGCTTTGATGCTCCTGCTCTGGATACCGCTGCGCGAAAAGCCCGGGATCGGCACGATCAGCAACGTCATTGTCATTTCCGTTGCGTGGACGTGTTCCTGAACCTGCAGCCGGTGCCGGAGCCGCTAGCCGTCCGGATCGGATATGCCGCAGTCGGCCGTCCTGACCGCACATTCTCCGGAGAAAGTCACCTCAGCGGGTCCCCTGACCGCACATTCTCTGGAGAAAGTCCGACATGGCGATCAGGACATCAGGCCGGATTCGTAGGCGATCACGATGGCCTGCGCGCGGTCGCGGGCGCCGAGCTTGGTCAGGATCCGCTTCACGTGCGTCTTGACTGTGTTGTCGGCAATCACCAGGCGCTGGGCCAGTTCCTGATTGGACAGCCCCCGCGCGATGCACACGAGAACCTCACGCTCGCGTTCGGTCAGGCCTTGCAGCCGCTCCGGGGCGACAGTGGCGGGCCGCTTGCTGAACTCGTCGATCAGCCGGCGCGTGACCGACGGGGACAGCAGCGCCTCACCTTCGGCCACGATCCGGATCGCGTCCACCAGCCGGTCCGGTTCGGTCCGCTTGAGCAGAAAGCCGCTGGCTCCGGCACGCAGGGCCTCGAAGACGTAGGAGTCCAGTTCGAACGTGGTGAGGATGATGACCCGCGGCGAGTCCCGCTCAGCGGTGATCTGCCGGGTCGCCTCGATCCCGTCCAGGTTCGGCATCCGGATGTCGACCAGCATGATCTCCGGTGCAACCTCTCGACCAATCCGAACCGCCTGCAGCCCATCACTTCCCGTCGCAACGACCTCGATGTCGCCAGCCTGGTCGAGAATCATCCGCAGGCCTTCGCGGATCAGCACGTCGTCGTCGATCAGCGCCACGCTGATCATGAGCGCTGGCGGTGAGCTGCAGCTGGATCCGGGCCGCTCATGATCATGCCGGGACCGTCGCCGCCGAGACCGGCAGTCGAGCCGACACCTCGAAGCCGGCATCGTCCGCAGGCCCGTACCGCGCCGATCCGCCGTGCAGAGCCGCCCGGGCGGCGATGCTGCCCAGCCCACGTCCGGGTACGGGTTGACCGCCGGTGCCGTTGTCGCGTACCGAGATTGAGATCTCACCCGGCTTCTCGTCTCCACCGGGCTCGGCGCTCACCTCGACCCGGACAGAAGTGGCATCGGCGTGCTTCATGACGTTGGTCAACGCCTCCTGGACGATCCGGTAGGTGGTCAGCGCCACGCTGGGTGCGGCTTCCATCGCCTCGTCGGCGATGGACAGGTGAACATCGAGGCCTGTGGACCGGACCGTGCTACAGAGTTCCGACAGCTCGGCCAGCCCTGGGAGTGGACTGCGTACCGCCTTGCCGTGCAACAGATCCAGCATTCGATCCAGGTCAGCCAGCGCACCGCGCCCGGTCGTGGCGATGGTCGTGAAGATCTCCCGGGCCTTGGGATCGGCACAGCTGATCCCTTGACCGGCCCCGGCGTGGACCACCATGACATTCACGGCATGACCGACCACGTCGTGCAGTTCCTGGGCTATCCGGCTGCGCTCGGACTCGAGATCGGCTCGTGACTGCTGGGCAGCCAGTTCGGCCCGGGCGACCACGTTCTCCTGTCTGGCTGTTGCCTCCCGAGACCTGGCCAGCTGACCCCGGCCGGCGAACCAGGCCGCGGCCCACATCGCAAGAAGAGCGCCCGCCAGGGCGGGCGGACCCTCGTCGGGGAAGCGAAGGAAGTAGTAGACGATGCCGCTGTAGCTCAGCGCCAGGCTGACCAAAGCCTTGGGCAGGGCGGTCCTGCTCGCGACCGCGATGATCGCGACCAGGTTTGTCCATTGGTAATAGTCACTCGGAAAGCCCAGCGAGCTCAGCGCATAGAGGGCCACGCCGTTGGCGAGGAAGCCAGCGAAGGGCGCCGCACGGAGAAAGCCGGGCGCGAAAGCCGCCGTCAGCCCCGCCACCGTACGGCCGGCGGTCCAGCCGCCCGGATCGAAAAGCCAGACCTCGAGCATGATCATGACGGCGGCGATCCCAGCAATCACGATCTCGGGCAGCGATCGCCGTACGTCCGCGGAGCGGTGGGTCCCGGCGAGCACGTTCACAGGTCAGACGGTTTCACAGGGCTGACGGTACGGCCGTGTCTGTCTCCCGCGCGGGCTCCAAAGCGCCGGTTGTGTAGCGAACCGGCTCAATGACGGGCTCGGAGCGCACCGACGTCTCTGAGCGGCGCCAGCCGACGAACAGCCGTGCAGCCGCCGCAGCGAGAAGGCCGGAACCGATCACCGCGAGCACGGTGCCCGGCCAGAGAACATCCGAAGGTGCCCGGCCGGCGGCGGTCTGTACGACCGACCACAACAGGAGTAACGAGTACCCGCCCACCGTCTGCCGAACGACCCGTTGCCCATCCTTGGCCGCTAGCCCGACGATGCCGGTCAGGATCGCTGTCAGGATGAAGAGCTGGATCCCGTGGAAGGCCACCGCGTGCGGGAAGGTGGGCACCCCCGCCTCGCCAGCCAGGACCTGGTCCGGAACGGCACCGACTCGTTCGAAGAAGTCGTTTCCGAGCTCGATGATCCACTCTCCGATGCCGAGCCCGGTCAGGACGACGAGCATCCCGGCCCGAACGGCCAACCGCACCGTGGGCTGGACAAGGGGTCGGCGAAACGTCCACCAGGTCGCGGCAAGCAGGGCGACCGACAGCACCGCGACGGCGATCCCCATCAGAACGAACACGACGATGCCGTCCACCGTGGAGTAGTTGAAGTGCGAAGGCACCCCGCGCCAGGCCTGCATGGTGATCAGGGCGACTTCGATCACACCTGACCAAGCCAGCGTGACGCCGAGCACCTTCTCCGACCGCGGCTTGGGCGGGAGCTGGTCGATCACCCAGCCGACGGTCCACAGCAACAGGCCCATCGACAGGCCGAAGGTGATCGGCTTGCGCAGCGACACCGCTCCGGCCCAGGGCAGCCCGAAGGCGAGCAGCACCACGAGATGGATCACGCCGGAGGCAATCAGGATGATCGCTGCCCGACGCAGCCGCCGACTGGCCGGCTTGCGCAGCGACAGAGCTGAGATGAGAGCACGCACAGTGGGGTCCCTTCCTCGATTCCTCTTCCTCTGTGCGAAACGCTAGGAGCCGAGGGGGCTCGGCCGCGTCACCCTGGTACGGCAACTTCGCCCTCACCCCAGAGGGTGACGTCGAGGACTTCCGCGCAGCTGCGAACCCGAGTCGTGCAGCTCACCCGATGAGACGATCGGCGGGTGGACCGTCAGGTGGGTCGAGAAGCGCAGTACGAGCCTTTCGCCGCGGAGTTCAGCGATCACGCGAAGGACGGATTCTTCAACGCCTACCTCGACCGTCCGGCCTGCCTGGCGTTGCTCGGCGACGTGGATGGGCTGCACGTGCTCGACGCTGCCTGCGGTCCCGGGCTGTATGCCGAGGAACTGGTTCGGCGCGGGGCGCGCGTGGCCGGCTTCGACCAGAGTCCGACCATGGTGAACCTGAGCCGGCGCCGCGTCCCTCAGGCGGACTTCCGAGTCCACGATCTCGGTGAGCGCCTCGATTGGCTTCCGGACAGCTCGATCGACATTGTCTTGTTCGCGTTGGCCCTGGAGTACGTCGACGAGCGGATCGCCGCGCTACGCGAGCTGCATCGAGTGCTGCGTCCGTGGGGTGCTCTGGTCCTGTCCCGCCAGCATCCCACCGGCGACTGGTTACGCCACGGCGGTAGCTACTTCGACGTACGAGTCATCGAAGAGGTCTGGCATCAGAGCTGGCATGTGCGCTACTGGCTCGCCCCGCTGGAGCAGACTTGCGAGGAGCTTCATGAGGCCGGCTTCCTGATCGAGCGGCTTCGCGAACCGAGACCGCTGCCCGAAGCCCAGGAACTGAAACCGGAAGAGTACGAGCTACTGCACCGCGAGCCCCGTGGCTTTCTGGCGTTGCGCGCTCTCGCCCGAAAGTAAGGCAGACACGCGGCGGAGCAGGATCATCGGTCAGTCGCCGTCGGGCAGGATCAGGTTCAGGATCATGCTGACGAAGGTGACCACGATCGCGGCCAGGACCGCGTCCCAGAAGAACTCCACGATGTAGAAGCTCAGCGGGGTCGCCTCGGAGATCCACTCGGTGATCTGCAACATCAGCGCGTTGACCAAGAACGCGAACAGCCCCAGCGACAGAATGTAGAAGGGCAGCGACAGCAACTTCACGACCGGTTTGATGACCGCATTGACCAAGCCGAAGATCAGGCCGATCGCCAGGAAGGTGAGCACGTTCTCGCCCGTACCACTGTCCCCGCCGATCCCGATACCGGGCACCACCAGCGTGGCCAGCCAGATGGCGACGGCGTTCACGCCGACCTTGATCAGGAAACCCGTCATGGGCCACATGGTGGCAGAACCGGCAGGCAGGTGCCGGGATCGAAAACCGTCGGGCACGTCCTAGGCTGACGAGCGTGACGCGGAGAGCAACATCTCGATGAGCTCGCCGCCCTCGCCTCTCCGGCCGCCGATGGCGCCGCACCGCGACCCGTGGATAGCCGAACTCGCCCCGGAGGACCGCCGATCACGCGGCAGGCGCGGCCGTCGTGGTGGCCGCGCGAACAAGAAGTCACCCACCACCACTAAGAACGACCCGGTCGCGGCGTCGCTGACTCTGGTAATCGAGTCCCCTCGGCGGCTGGCCGTCATCGGCCTCAAGGGCGGTACGGGTAAGACCACGCTGGCGGTGGCGATGGCCATGACCTACGCGCGGTACCGCCGTGAACACATCCTGCTCTTCGACGCCGACACCCGGCACGGCTCGCTGCCGCTGCGAACCGGCGTGCTGCCGGTCGCCAGCGCGCACGACCTGGCGGTGACCGGGGATCCCGGCGGTGTCGACATCCTGGCCGGCTCCCTGGGCCGCTCCCCCGACGGCGTCTGGGTCCTGCCGAGTGGTCGTAGCGCC
>JALZIL010000405.1 GCA_030860305.1 Actinomycetota bacterium | reverse complement strand
GGGAGCAACCCTGGTGAGGCGAAGGAGGGCGGGCGTAGGCTCCGAAGCCGTCCTGACCGACGTCGTCGACCTGGTCAAGCGCAAACGGCGCCTCGAGGACAGGATTCCAGATCGTTGATCCGTGACGAACGTGACCGTGGACACCGGTGTAGGAGACACATGACGACCCGGGAAGCGCGCATCGCGGAAACGTTTGTTTAGCTCGCCGACACCCTGGTGGCCGAGTTCGATGTCATCGACTTCTTGCACATCCTGGCCGATCGAATCGTGGATTTCCTCGACGTCGATGCCGTGGGGATCATGCTGGCCGACGAGCGTGGACGCCCGCACCCGGTGGCCTCCTCCAATGAGCAAGCTCGCCTGATCGAGGCGTACACGGCGCAGAAGGGCGAGGGCCCCGTGCCTGGACTGCTTCAGGACCGGACAACCCATCGGCCGCGCCACGCTGCCGGCCATGCGCGCCGACTGGCCGGCCTTCACTGCGCGGCTTGAAGAGCTCGGCTTCCAGTCCGCCCAAGCCATCCCCATGTGCCTTCGCGATCAGACCATCGGGGCCTTGAACCTCTTCCGCATCAGACCAGGGCTGCTCAGCGCAGCCGACGCCCGACTTGGACAGGCCTTCGCCGACGTCGCAACCATCGGCCTGATCCAGGAACGGACCATGACCGCGAGCGACCTCCTGGGTAAGCAGCTCCAGACGGCTCTGGACAGCCGGATCCTGCTCGAACGGGCGACGGGCATGCTCGCCGAACGCACTGGGCAGCCCATGGACGCAGCTTTCCAACTGATGCGCAATCATGCCCGCGGACGGGGCGAACGACTCCACGACGTTGCCGCTCGCATCCTCGACGGAACCCTTGTCGACCCACGAGCGCTCAGCCGGAACATCAACCCACCCTGATCGCGCCCCCGATGTGACCGGTCATTTGCCGCGCCAGATTGCGGAGTCGTCCATGCGCCGGTTGTAGGAGGCCCCACCAGACATCCAATTCATCGATGTTGCGCACGACGAGCTGCTCATGCTTTGCTTCCCCGGTAAGTCCGTACGAAGTCATGTTGCCCCAGACCCGGCAGCGCATCGGTTGATGCCGCATAGGGACGGGGCCTTTTTTATGTCCACTTGCCCGTCCTTCGTCGCCGCTCACCGGCGGCGTACTCGCCTCGGCGGCGTCGATCGGTGCCCTTCCGGCTCTGGCACGCATTGGCGCTGTGAGTGGCACGCATGTGACACCCGCAACCTCGCTCGAGGTTGCGTCCCCGGCGCACCGGCGACAGTCGGCCGCCTGTTGAAAGGAGCATTCTGATCATGAGCACATCTCGTGCCGCAGGCGACAACACCGGCCCTCGCGGGCGTGACGACGTACGTGATGCCAGCCCGACCGGCGCCTACGTGATGACCGCTGGGGCGGTGCTCTTCCTCATCGCCACCTTTCTCAGTTGGATCACCAACCAGGACGACGAGTCCTTCAGCGGTTACGAGGCGGACAGTGTGATCGCCTTCACCGCCTATTTGGGCATCGGCCTGGCAGTTGCGCTGCTGATCGCGGCGCAGCGCAGCGAACTCCGGGTCCAGCATCGCGGCTTGTCGCTGGCCTCGATGGCGGCCGGGATCGCTGCCTTCGGGCTGGCCGTGTCCTATCTGGTTGACACGCCCGGCGCTGCGGAGCGTGGCAGCGAGTGGGATTCGGAACTGGGCATCTACATAGGCGTGGTCGGTGCGCTGATCTGGATCATCGGTTCGTTCCTGCTCGCCCGGGAGCCCGAAGGCGACGTCCGGCACAACTAGTCCGCACGGTAGTGGTGGCGACCGTCATAGCAGCCGTGGAGAACAGCAGAGTCGCTGTGACGTTATTGCTCGCTTTCGTCCGCTAGAAGAAGTGCCGCCGTCCTATACCGGGGCGGCGGCACTTCGCTGTGTGCATGGCGGTCATCTTCGCCCCAGTGCCCACGCCCGTGCTCAACCGAGGGTCCGCGCGAGAAAGGCCAACACGGCGGCATTGACCGACGGATCGTCGAGCAGGCCCGTGGCGTGTGCGCGTCCGGCGCGGATCAGCACCTCGGGCTGAGCGCCGACCTCGGTCAGGGCGTCGGCCATCACCTCGGTCTGCTCGACCGGCAGGCTCTCCTCCTCGGACTGGGCGAGCAGGAACGGCGGATCGCTCGGGTCGACCTGAGTGATCGGTGAGGCGGGCGCCCCCGCGGGACAGGCGGTGAGTTCGACGCAGCCGAGATAGTCCAGGACGCGGCGGATCTGGGTGGGCTCGGGGTCGCCGAGGGTCAGGGCCCGCTCGGTCAGATCCGCGGCCCCGGACAGCGAGACGACCGCAGCGACCCGGGACCCGAGCGAGGTGGATCCAGCGCCGGAGGTGCCCAACAACTGGGCGAGATTCGCGCCGGCCGAGCCACCGAGGACGCCCACCCGGTCGGGATCGACGCCGTAGGTCAGCGCGTTCGCCCGGGTCCACTCCACCGCGGCTTGGATGTCCTCGATGGCGGCCGGGAACCGATGCACGGGAGCGAGGCGGTAGTTCAGGTTGACCGCCACGTAGCCGGACTCGGCCAGCCAGGAGCACAACTCCTGCCATTTCGGGGTGTCCTTGTCCCCGGCGACGAACGCACCGCCGTGGATGAGCAGGACGGCGGGACGCGGACCGTCCGCACCGCGCGCCCGACGACAGACGTCGAGCCGGAGCTGCTCGCCGCCGGCCTCCCGGTAGACGATGTCCCGATCGACACTGACCGCGCCAGCCTTGGTCTGGCTGGGCGCCGGCGCGCTACCACTCGGAGGCGAGGGGCGCGTCGGCAGGGGCGACGTGCTCTGTACGGCGTCTGCGCTGACCCCGATGCCAGCCCGGTCGGTGCATGCCGCAAGCCCTCCCAGCGCTGACCCGAGGACGAGCAGGATCGACGCAGTGACGCCGATCCTTCGTCGGGACACGTGCAGCCCTCCTGAACGGATCTGTCCCGGCCATTCTGATCGGCGTCGGGGCCGGGTTGACGGCGGGGCCGGGATTCGACGTCGGCCGCCGGTCAGCTCTCCCACCGCCCGCCAGAGTGCTCGGGGCACCCCGCGAGACCCCTCGGGCCCATCGCCTTGCCAGCTGATCAACTGGGTTGCTCCAGCCGACCGAGCATGTCGCGGATCCAGGGCCGGAAACCGTGTCGCTCGTAGAGCCGGGCGGCGTCGTGATTCGCCTCGAGGACACCGATGGACCAGTACGAGCAACCACGTCGCTGCAGTTCCGCACGGCAGGCGGCAAGCAGGGCCGAACCGATTCCGCTGCCCCGGGCGCGGTCTGCGACGACGAGTGAATCGACGTCGCCGCGAATCCGGCCGAGGTCGAAGGTCGCTCCGGACTCGGCGAGGCGGCAGAGGATATAGCCGACCGGCTCACCGGACCCGGACGGCCGGGCGATGAACAGCAGCCCGGTGGCTTCCTCGAGCCACCGCCGATACTCCTGCCGGCACACGGTCCAGGATTGCTCGGCAGCACGGACCGGGTATTCCTGCCCGACGAGGTGACGGTGGTGCTCGACCATGGCGATCCACAATGCCGCCAGATCGTCTACGTCGGTGACCGAGCCCGCCGCCACGTCGATGTCCACGACTCTCGACCCTAGGCTGCGGTCAGGTGGATCACGACAGCGAACAGCCCGGGGGCTGCCGACTGCCGCATAGATTCACCTGAGCCGAGGGCGCGCCTTCCAAGGGTCTTGGCGTCAGTCCGAGCAGTCGACTGCGACTGCCAGGGCGGTGCAGATTTCCCGCATGCGCACGTCGGCCAACCGGCCAAGCCGGTTGCCGAGTACCGCGACCGACACACTCTCGACCGAGTCCAGATTGACCGCCGAGCGCCGCGGGATCGGATCGTCAGACGGCTCCAGGACAACCTCACTGACAAGGCCTCGGATCGTGGTCGTGCAGGGAGCGACCAATGCCCGACGAAGCCGCGGGATCGCCGCATCGCGAGACAGGACCACAACCGGACGCCGACCAATCTCGGCAAACTCGCACCACCAGATCTCTCCGCGCGTTGGCAGGGCGCTCACGTGGCAGCGGCAGCTTGTCGAAACGAGGCCAGGTCGCCCCATTCATCCGGCTCGTCGATCGGATGCAGGTCGTAGGCACTGTAGCTAGCGTCAACCTCGGCGGCGCGATGCCGAACAAGTAACGCTTTCAGAGCCTCATCGATGAGCGCCGCGTCAGTGCTCCCCGACCGGATGCTCCGCGCGCTTGCCAGGAGTTGCTCGTTGACGGTGGTGCTCAGTCGTGTGCGACTCATGCCACAATTATGCCACGCGTCGGGCGCGTACGGGCCGGTCATGCGCCGCGGGACTCGGCGACCCGGCGCATCCAGTAGCGAAACCAGTCGGCACCGTACGGCACATACACCCGTACCGGAACACCGCCCGCAACGAGATCGTCCAACGTTTCCGGCCGTACGCCGAGCAGTTGTTCGACCGGCCGCGGTCCGAGGGCGGCCAGCAGCGCTTCGCGTAGAACGCCGTCGTGGGTGGCCAGCGAAAAGTTCGCGCCGGCCTGCGCTAGGCGGAGGGCAAGGCGTAGGTAGGCGATGTCGGTGGGCTCGCCGTAGGGCAGCGCTCTCTCGGGCGGCTCGACATAGGCGCCCTTGACCAGCCGGACATGAACTCCGGCCGCCACCAGACGATCCAGGTCGTCGCCGGATCGGTGCAGGTTCGCCTGAACGGTGGCCCCGATCCGGTCGGCCAGGCCGTTCCTGTCGCCGGCCACGGCCAGGACGCAGTCCAGGACGGCGTCGGCGCGATCGTGATCCTCGGCGCCGACCTGGATCCGCCGGCCAGGCGGCAACGCGTCGGCGATCGCACGGAAATGGTCGGCGCAGCGACCGCGGTCGACGTCCAGGCCGAGATGGGACAGGTCGATCGACAGCCACACCGCCGTACCCCCAGCCAACGCGGCTGTGGGCTCCGCCCGGCCGCGTGCGTCCGGTTGCTGAGCCAGCCCGACGGCCAGCCGGACGTAGTCCGCAGCTACCCGCTCGGCCGTCGCGGCATCGGTGACCAACTCGCCGAACTGGTCGACGCTGGCGTCAATCCCCTTGGCGTGCAGCCGATTCACGACCTGCCAAGCATCGGCGAGGGTGGTGCCGGCGACGTAGCGCGAAGCGGCTCGCCAGGCATGACGCTCGGCTGGCGCGACGGCTCGTACGGTCCGCTCGAAGCGGGTGCTCGTGGCCAGCCGGAACAGCGTTGTTCGTCCGACCCGCATCTCGCCATCGTGTCAGGCGGTTCGTGCCGCTCGATTCGCGCCCGTCGGTTCATGTCCCTTGATTCATGGTGCCGCTGAGTGGAGTTCCGCCGTAGAGTGCCGCCTCGACGGCCAACAGGGTGGGATGGGTGCTCGTCGTCCTCTTCGGCGCCGGGGCCTTCTTCTTCTTCTTCCGGCGGACGATCCCGGAGATCTGGCTCGGACAGATCTGGATGGCGGTCGCGACTTTCCTGGCCCTGGTCTACGTCCTGATGACCGTACGAGCCGGCCGGGCGACCGAGTTGGCCAACACCGGAGTTCGCGGTCGCGCTCACGTGCTCGAGATGACCCAGACCGGCATGTACATCAACACCAACCCCGAGTGACGCTGCGCCTGCGGATCGAGGCGCCGGGTGTGACGCCGTTCGAGACCGAGCACACCGTGACGGCCCTCGCGAGTTCGGGGTTGTCGGGGTCATCCCGGCGTCGATGACCCCGACATCCCCGAACTCGGTGAGCCCGGGCCGGGCAGGCCGCTGGCCCGAGCCAGCAGCAGAGTGCGCTCCCGCTCGTTACGAGTCATCGCCGCCGCCCGCTCGAACTCCGTACGCGCCTCGTCCAAGCGGCCGAGCCTGGCCAGCAGGTCGCCGCGGACGCTGGGCAACAGGTGGTAATCCCGCAACGACGGTTCGTCGACGAGTTGCTCGACCAGCGCCAAACCGGCCGCCGGGCCGTACGCCATGGAGAGAGCGACCGCGCGGTTGAGTTCGATGATCGGCGACGGGGTGAGCTCGGCGAGCGTGTCGTACAGCACCACGACGCGCGGCCAGTCGGTGACCTCCGGGGTCACCGCCCGGGCATGGCAGGCGGCGATCGCGGCTTGCAGAGCGTACGGACCGTACGGCCGGTTCCTACCGCCGGTACCGCTTGCTGCGCCGAGTTCTTCGGCTCGGCCGAGAGCGGCCAGCCCGCGGCGGATGAGCACGTGATCCCAGCGCCCGCGGTTCTGCTGCAGCAGCAGGATCGGCTCGCCGGACGGGCCGGTCCGGGCTCGTACCCGCGAGGCCTGGATCTCCATCAGGGCGACCAGCCCGTGCACCTCGGGTTCGCTGGCCATGAGTTCGGCGACGATCCGGCCGAGCCGGAGGGCGTCCCCGCACAACTCGGGCCGCATCCAGTCATCGCCCGCGGTCGCGGAATAGCCCTCGTTGAAGATCAAGTAGATGACTTCGAGGACCGAGGGCAGCCGACTGGACAGCTCATCCCCGCTGGGCACCTCGAAGGGCACCTGCGCATCGGCCAGGGTTCGCTTGGCCCGGACGATCCGCTGCGCGATCGTGGAGTCGGAGACCAGGAACGCTCGGGCGATCTCCTCGGTGGTCAACCCGCCGAGCAGGCGCAGGGTCAGCGCGACTCGCGCGTGCGTGGACAGGACCGGGTGGCAGGCGGTGAAGACCAGCCGGAGCAGGTCGTCGCCGATGTCATCGTCCAGGGCAGCGTCGATCTCGTCGCCCTGCACCGCCGCCACGGTGTGGATCTCCAGCTCGCGACCGAGCTGTTCCTGCTTGCGCTCGAGCCGCTCGTTGCGGCGGATCTGATCGATGGC
>JALZIL010000366.1 GCA_030860305.1 Actinomycetota bacterium | reverse complement strand
ACGCCGACATCCGCCGGCTCTACGAGGTAATCGCGTTGCGCGACCTCGGACTGCCACTGGAGACGATCGGCGGGCTGCTCGACGGGAATCCGATCCGCCCACGTCCGAGGATCTCCTGGATCTCATCGAAGAGGTGAACACAGTGGACGAAACGATCAAGAGGTACTTCTCGCCCGAGCAGCTCGACGCACTCGCCGTGCGGCGGGGGAAAGTTGGTGATCAGGCGATCAGCGACGTGCAGAACAAGTGGCCCGTGCTGATCGCGAAGGTGCAGGCCGAACTCGATGCCGGTACCGACCCTGCTGAGCCGAGGGTCCAGGAGTTGGCCCAGCACTGGATGGCACTGCTCGAGGCCTTCCACGGGGGCGATCCGGGACTGCGCGACTCGTTGTATCGGATGCACGAGGCCAACAGCGAGCAGATCCAGGCGGAGTACGGCGGACCGTCTCCGGCACTGATGGACTACATCGGTCGGGCCACCCAGACGGGGGCCGGTAGCCGCTAGGCGCCCGGCGGCGGACTGGCGGAGCGTCCCCGCCGGCGTTGAAACGCCGCCCAGGCTTTGCGACCGAGGAACAGGGCGACCGTGCGGTAGATCCAGCGCATCCACATAAGAACTCCAGGCTATGCGCGCCGCATGGTGCTCGGCGAGCTCGTGGTCGGCAGGTGCGAATTGGTGTGGTCCATCCCCGCCGTTTAGCGCGGCGGGGTCGGATCACACGGCATCAAACGTTGAAGATACTGACTCGGCCGGATTCGACCAGCAGCCCGGCTGGACTCAGTGCAGTGGCTGCTCTTTGGTCAGGTGCAGCAGCCAGTCCCGGTCGGTACGGATCAGGGCGTACCGACGGGACTGATCCCGGCCGTGCAAGCTGAACAGCAGTCGCTTGGCGGTGCGGTCGTGCTCTTCCCAAGTTCCGGTGTCGGCGATGAACTTGTCGGCGTCGGTGTAGGTCAGGTGGTCGATCGCGTGGTCGGGCACGGCGATCGCCAGCCGGTTGTCGGTGGGGTTGTCCGGCAGTCCGCGGGGTATCGCCCAGGAACGCAGGACCCCGTCCTGCTCCAGGCGGAGGTCGAAGTGCGGCTGTGGCTTGCGGTGGTCGTGCAACACGAAGCGGAGCGTCATCTCCTCAGGATGTGACGGCGTCGAGGTGTTGCAGCAGGTCGTGTGCGGTCAGCTCGACCTCCTTGTGCCGCCATTCCGCCGCCCGGTACAGGCAGGCGATCAGTCCCATCCTGTGCACCCGGCGAAAGTCGCCGTACCCGAACGCGTACCGCGCCTTGGTCTCGTCGTTCGCACCCTCGGTGAGCCCGAGATGCCAGGCGGCGTACTCCTCCCAGGAATGCGTTGCCAGAAAGGCGTTCTCGTCGTCGGCGGTCGGCTGGACCTCTCCCCAGGTGCTGGCGAGCACGTACTGGCGGCCGTCGATGAGCCGCCGCGCCCGAGCGACCGCGTCCTGGTTGACCGAATACGAAGCCACCACCCGATTGTTCACCCCAGAGGGCGCACGGGCCAGACGCCCCGAACTCCATGGGCGGGGCGCGCGGACACCGCGCTCGATCACCTCGCCGAACCCGATCTCCCTGGACGAAGTCCGACCTCTGCTCGATGCTGTCGAACGTGCGGCCGTCGAACAGGTCAGGGTGTGGACGGTGTGCCCTACGACATCAGCTCGTACGACGGAACCTCGTCCATCGGTGGAGATGTGCGACTCGTGCATGTCCTTTCTGGGACCGCGCAACCGTTTCAAACGTGGACCGAGGTGGCCCCAAGAGGCAACGAAGGAGTGTTTCGATGCCGCAGTACCTCGCATTGACCTACACCGCGGATGTGGACTGGTTTTCGCCAGAGCAGGCAGGTGAGCTCGCCGAGTACCGCCAGTTCGCGGTGGACAACGCTGAGTGTCTCCGGGCCAGCGCCGTACTGCACCCGACCAGCACGGCCACGGTCGTCCGCGTGGAAGGTGCCCGTGGCGGAAACGTGGTGACGACCGACGGGCCCTACGCCGAGACCAAAGAGGCGTTGACCGGATACTACCTACTCGACGCGGCAGACCTGGAGGAAGCACTGGCCATCTCGGCCCAGCTTCCCGCGGCCTGGGCCGGCGCGGTCGAGGTGCGCCCGGTCATCGCATCGAAATGACCAGACGTGTCGCTGACCGAGTCACAGTGCACGACACAGCGCATGACACCGTCGCCGTCACGGTCCGGGTCGAGGGCGCACGCATCCTGGCGACCTTGATCCGGATCGTCGGCGACGTACAGATTGCCGAGGACGCCGTACAGGAGGCAACCCTGGCGGCACTCGGCGCCTGGCCGGTCACCGGCGCGCCGCCTCAGCCGCGTGCCTGGCTCACGCTGACCGCACGCCGAAAGGCGATCGACATCATCCGGCGCGAGCGGGCCCGCCCGGGCAAAGAGCGGGACGGACTACGGATGATCGAACTCGCCAAGTCTGACCTTCCGCCGGACGATGTCGTGCACGACGACCTGCTACGACTGATCTTCATCTGTTGCCATCCCGCCCTCGCTCCGCCGACTCGGGTTGCCCTGGCTCTGCGGACACTGTGTGGTCTCTCCCCGGCGCAGATCGCCGGGGTGCTGCTCAGCACCGAGGCGGCTACCACGAAGCGCCTGACCCGGGCTCGGCAGAAGATCGCTGCAGCCCATATCCCCTACCG
This sequence comes from Actinomycetota bacterium, assembly GCA_030860305.1. The sequence continues at coordinate 12,811 of JALZIL010000366.1, read as the reverse complement.
GGTGCCCGGCCGAGGCTGAGTTGGCCGACCGGTTGCCGGCGGTGTGCGGGGTGATCCACAGCCTCTTCACCGCTGGACATGCGCCCGTCGACGGCTGTGCCGCCTATGACGTGGACACCTGTGCCGAGGCGGTCCGGCTGGCCGCTCTCCTGCACGATCTGCTGCCGGATCAGCCGATGCCCGCCGCCGTCCTGGCGCTGCTGCTCCTGACTGAAGCCCGCAGGCCCGCACGGCTCGACGAGCATGGTGACGTCGTGACCCTCGACCAGCAGGAGCGGGGTCGGTGGGACGCCGCTGCGATCGCCCGCGGCATCGCACTCCTGAATGATTCACTGCACCGCTCGTACGGGCAGGCGGATGCCTACCAACTCCAGGCCGCCATCGCGGCGGAGCATGGCCGTGCCGCCAGCTATGCCGACACCGACTGGACGGAGATCCTGCGGCTCTACGATCTGCTCGTGTCGATCGCTCCGAGTGACGCCGCCGGCCTGGGCCGGGTGGTTGCGGCAACCGAAGCGGCCGATCCTGCGACCGGGCTCGCCATGCTGGCAGAACTGCCGCCGAGCCCCCGCTGGCACGCGGTTCGCGCCGAACTGCTTGCCCGCGAGGGCCGGTACGCAGAGGCGGCTGTAGAAGTCGCCGAGTCCCTCGACGGACCGGCAACGCAGCCGGAACGGCAGCATCGGGAGCGACGCCGAGAGGCCTTCCTCGAGTTGTCTCTGCCGACCCGTCCAGATACGTGGGTGCCCTGAAGTGCCGGAGGCTGCCCGTCCCTCCCTCGACCGGGTCTTCTCGGCCGTGGGACAGCGAGTACTCACGACGTACCCCGGTGACGAGCAGGGACGAATGCTGCGCTCCCCCGGGCTCAAGACGGCCGGAAAGTTCTACGCCTTCGTCACCGCCGCAGACCTCATGGTCAAACTTCCGTCGTCGCGCGTGAATGAACTCATCGACAGCGGCCGAGGTTTGCCGTGCGCAACTCGGCCGGGACGGCCCATGAAGGAGTGGGTCCGCATCATTGCCCCCGACGAGGAGTCCTGTCTGGCCTACGTCCTGGAGGCGCGGACCTTCGTCTCAACCGTTGCCGGCAACCGAAGCGACTAGCTGTACTCGGCCAGGACGTTAGTGACGCGCCGGTCGGGTTGTTGACGTAGCGAAGACCTCCGGGTGCGGTGGAGATGTCTACGTCTTCAACCGTCCGAGGGTCTTCGTGTCCCACCGTAATGCTCGTCTGACGTTCCATGGCCGCTGCACGCTGTCGAGCGGCTCGACACGATGCTCGACACGTGGGAGCGGGCAAGCACAGAAGAGGTGATCGAGCGCATCGAGAGCGCAGGCGGGAGCGCAAGGGCCAGGCTGCGGCGGCTGTTCGGAGACCTGCGCAGCGTGGGCCGGCGTATCCCGCCCGAAGGCGGCCACGATCACGCGCCCATACGGCGAGGGCGTCTTCGGGACGATCCGGGCGAATCAGCAGGTCGTCCATGCTGCGCCATCCTCACCGGGTGGGCGATCATCCGCGACCGGTCTTGAGCCCGGCTTCGGACTGGCCGGTTCGGTCGTCGGGTGATCGTCGCTGCGTGGCCGCACGCTGCTGACGCTGGCCGTACGGGGTCACGCCCCGCGGCTTGTACACCGACAGCGTCGCGGCCACGAGCAGCAGCCCAAGTGCGCCAGCGGCGTGGATCACCGGCGAACCGCTGCGCAGACCGCTGAGATCGGCACTGGACGATGTCATCTCCTGGGCCAGACCGGCCAGGTAGCCGAGCGTCTGCATGTACAGCAGCAAGACGACGCTGGCCAGAACGTTGATCCCGAGTTTGAACAGGACCCAGTAGTGCCGGAGCAGGCCCCACACCGTGCCCAGCGACTGGACGATCCCGGTGAGCAGCGAGGCGAAGGCAAACGGGACCAGGACGTACCAACCGGCCGGTTCCATCACCAGATAGACGCCGCGCACCGTCTCTGCATCTTGGCTGGTCAGGCCGACAACGCCCATCGCCAGAAAGGCAACCACCGCTCCTAGCCAGCCCACCGAGGATGTGACGTGCGCGGTGAGGGACAGCTTCCGGAGGCCGGGCGCCATGGTCACGACTGTTGTACGCCGGACTCCGTCAGGCTCAGCGAGAACGTCGGATCATTCACGCCACCGGACATTGAGTGGCGACTGGGTCCGTGCCCAGCGCCGCCACCGGTGAGCATCACGACGAGGAAGAGCAGGACCACGATGAGGGCGACGATCGCGGACACCTTCACCCAGCGGGGCATTCCGGTGGTCGATTCGCGGTCGGGCCGCAGGCCGGTCTCGTTGCCGGCGGCGAGATCGCGGTCGGGGTAGCGGGGCGGGTCGGTCATGCGGACGTCCTCCGTGCCAACTGATCGTGTGTTTCGAGCATTCATCGCAGTTTACGACACATACTGTCGCTGTCAAGCGTCAGTGTCGTACCACTGTCGTCAGGCAAAACAAAGTGCTCAGGAAGCCGGCGCAGGACGCAGTCCACCCAGGGTGACCGTCACGAGACGGCGGACCGCGGCCTTGGAGGGCAGGCTGCTGGCGGCCGCGAGGGCGTGCAGGCAGTAGTTCGCAAGCTCTTCGGGTGCGACGTCACTCCGTAGGTCGCCGGTCGTTGCGCCCTCAGCCACCAGGTCTCGGACCATGTCGCGCAGCCGCTGCTCTGCGCGACCTACCTGCTCGTCTCGATGCAGGAACGCCGCAAGTTCGTTGTCGTGGTGCCCGTGGGACTGGTGGGCGATGAGGGCGTAGGACTCGAGCACGGCAGCCAGTCGCTCGCCGGGGTCGCCAGCCTGGTCCCGGACCTCGGCAAGTTGTGCGAGGTGCCCGTTGATCTGGCGTTCGTGCCAGGCAAGCAGGATCGATTCGACGTCCGGGAAGTACTTGTACAGCGTCGCCCGTCCGATTCCGGTCTCCTCGGCGATCTGCGACATCGTCACCGACAGCAGCCCGTGCTCGGCGATCAGCGCCGCGGTGGTGTCCAGGGTTGCGTCGCGTACGGCGCGGCGGTGCGCGTCGATCGTGTCGTTCCACAGCTTCGGCACGTCCTCAGCATACGCAACGGCGATTATACGACGCTATGACTTGACAGCGACACTATGAATCGTAAACTCCAAGAACCTGAGCGGCGCCTGGCAGACAACCCAGGTGCAGCCACAACGGACTGAAGGAGCGAACATGTGCGACCAGCACTCCGGCGCCACACCATGTGCCAACAACAACAACAACAACAAGGCCGAACCCGAGGGCGACGATCACGTACCCGCCGATACCGGCCCCGAGCGCATCCCTGACCAGCAGCACGGCGCCGACACGCATGGACACCCGCACGCGCATCGGGCAGCTCTCGGAGACATTCGCCAGCACGCCTGACGTGACGGTCACCAGCAGCGCTCAACCTTTCCCGTTCTAGTCCCGAGCTGGCAGTGGAGGCAATACACCGTGAATGCCGCAATACAGGTCAGCGACGTCGTCAAGACCTACCCCTTGGCCGCTGGCGAGTTCCTCGCCGTTGATCACCTCAGCCTCGATATCGCCGAGGGTGAATTCGTCGCAATCGTTGGACGCTCGGGCAGCGGAAAGACGACGTTGCTGAATCTGCTCGCCGGTATCGATCGGCCTACCTCGGGGACCGTACGCGTCGCCGGCGCCGATCTCGGCTCGTTGTCGGAGTCCGCACTGGCCACCTGGCGAGGCCGCAATGTCGGGCTGGTCTTCCAGTTCTTCCAGCTGCTCCCCACGCTGACCGTGATCGAAAACGTGATGCTTCCGATGGACTTCGCCAAGAAGATCCCGATTGTCGAGCGGCCCGGTCGGGCGCAGCAGTTGCTGGACCGGATGGGTGTGGGTAATCAGGCGGACAAGGTGCCCGCCACCCTGTCCGGCGGCCAGCAGCAGCGCGCCGCGATCGCTCGCGCGCTGGCCAATGATCCGCCGATCCTGCTGGCCGACGAGCCGACCGGCAACCTCGACTCCACGACCGCCGACGCCGTCCTGCAGTTGTTCTCCGATCTGAACGCCGAAGGGCAGACCATCGTGGTGGTCACTCATGAACGCGACATCAGGTCGATCGTCGGTCGAGAGGTGACCCTGGTGGACGGCCGTGTCGTCACTGACCAGCCCGCGCGGGTGCCGGTATGACCAGCCTGCTGTCCGTCAAGCTGGGCCGAGACCTGCGGGCGAGCTGGTCCCGGTTCCTGCTGATGGTGCTTGCGATCGCGATCAGCCTGACGACCTTCGCCGCAGTGCTCTTTGCCTGGGCCGCCGCCGGCCGGGAGACCAGCGGCGCGTACGCGAGCACCGAACCCGCGTCGGCGACGTACCTGCTCGACGAGGCCATCGACGCCGAGCAGATGGCAAGGATCGCAGCTGAGGTGGGCCGACAGCCGGGCGTGATCGAGGCGATTGGGCGCACCCAGTTCATCAGTGAGGTCGAGGTCGACGGCCAATTGCTGGAGATCCCGCTGCAGGTGTTCGTGGCCGCCCCGGACGACCCGATGCGGATGGTGATGTTCTTCATGCAGGAGCGGAGCTGGCCACCCTCGGCCGGGGAGATCTTTCTCGGCGGCGATTCGATGTCGTTGCTGGGTGTGTCGGTCGGCGACACCATCACCATCCAGGCACCGAACGGAGAACCACTGCGGCTGCGGATTGCCGACACCGTGTACGACCCGAGCCTTTCGCCGGCACCCCAGGAGCAGACGGGTCGCGCGTACCTCTCCTCCGCGGCGCTGGCCACCTCAGCCGGTCCGGCCGCCTTCGACCAGTTGAAGATCCAGGTCGCTGCCCAGGGGGCGCAGACGCCGAGCCGGGACCGTGGTGCCATCGTGGCCGTTTCCGGCGACGTCGGCGCATGGCTGGAGCGCGAATACGGGCTGGCGATCCGTGAGATCCAGGTTCCCAAGCCGTACGCGCACCCTCACCAGTGGCAGGCCGACGCCCTGCTCCTCTCACTGCTCGCCGGTGGGGCGGCGGCCCTGGTGCTCAGCACGATGCTGGTCGCAAACATGCTCAACAACCTGTTCACCCAGCAGATACCCCAGATCGGCATCATGAAAGCGATCGGTGCCCGATCAGGCCGCATCGCGCGCCTGTATCTGGCGATGACGTTGCTCGTGGCCGGGGCAGCCACCCTGCTGGCACTGGCCCCCGCCATCCTGCTCGGCCGCGTCGCGGTCGGAAACTTCCTCGGCTTCCTCGGCATCGAGCCGGCCAGCCTCTCAGCGCCCTGGTGGACCTACGTCGTGGTCCTGGCTGTCGGCCTCGGCCTACCGCCGCTGATGGCTCTGATCCCGCTGGTCAAGGCCAGCCGTACGACCGTACGGTCCGCGATCGATCACCATGGCCTCGGCTCGACATCGAGCACGGCGACTCGCGTCCTGGCCCGACTCAGTCGTTTCCCCCGGCTCGACCGCGGCCTGCTGATGGCCCTGCGCAACACCATCCGGCGTCCTGCCCGGTTCCTGCTCGCTGTTGGTCTGCTGGCCACCGCGGGCATGGTGTTCGTCGCCGGGATGTCGTTGAGCTCCGGCACGGAGGCGATAGCCGAGGAGCAGCAGGAGCAGCGCACCTGGGACGTCGACGTGCAGCTGTCCAGCTCGGCCTCGGCGGACGAGATCACCACCATCCTGGAAAGCGTGCCAGACGTCAGCAGGATCGAGGCCCTGAACGTCGTCCAGACCGGCGTTGCCGCGCCCGGACAGATCCCGGTCACCCGCACCTATCCCGACCAGGGCCATGGCCGCGTCTCGGTCACCGCGATCTCCGTAGCCGACACGATGCGCCCCACGCCCAAGCTGCTGGAAGGCCGCTGGCTGAACCCGGGTGAGACCGGGGCAGTCGTGCTCAACCAGGTGACCCGCACCAACACCGTCCCCGGCATCCGCGCCGGTGACACCGTGCAGCTGATCATCGGTGGAAGGAACACCACCTGGGTCGTCGTCGGCCTGGTGGAAGAAAGAGAAGGGGGCGGTGGCGGCGTGTACACGACGGCCGAAGGTTTGGCCGACGCGATGGGCCAGCCGCAGCGGGTGAACGTGTTGCGCATCGCCACCGACAGCCGCGACGAACAGACCCGCGAAGCGGTCGCCGAAGCCGTGGACGAGCGCCTCACCGCAGCGGGGATCGAGGTGAGATCCTCGGCCTCGATCAGCCGGAGCGAGGCCGTCTCCGCGGGACACCTGGGTCCCGTCATCCTGATCATGCTGGGGATTGCCCTGCCCCTGGGCGTTGTCGGCGTCATTGGCCTGGCTTCGACGATGGGCGCCAACGTCCTCGATCGGACCCGGGAGTTCGGCGTCATGCACGCCATCGGGGCCCGCCCCAAGGCGGTTCGCCGCATCGTCGTTGCCGAGGGCGTTCTGCTTGCCGTCACGAGTTGCCTGGTGGCCGTGCTCCCGACGCTGGCACTCACCGCAGTCCTCGGCGCCGGGCTTGGCGACCTGTTCTTCTCCGCGCCGCTGCCGTACCGGATCTCCATCCTCGCTGCCGCCATTTGGACCGCAATCGTCATCCTCGGCGCCATGCTCGCCACCGAGGCAGCAGCAAGCCGGGCCTCCCGCCTCACCGTCCGCGAGGCCCTCGCCTACGTCTGACCAACACATGACGGCGGTGTCGGGGTTTGCGGCGCCGTGCTGGCGGGTTGGGCCTCGACGACTGAACTCGGCGCCGACTCGTCATGCTTCGCGCGGCTGCACCCTAACCTTAACTTGTCTACGAGGTAAGGAGATGGGAAGGACACGGCGGCGAGGGTGAGCTCCAAGGGGCAGGTGACGGTGCCGAAGGCGGTGCGGGACGCGTTGGGGTCAAAGAGGGTGACCAGATCGTGTTCCGGGTCGAGGGCAACCGCGCCGTGCTGGCCCGAACGCCGGACTTTCTGACCCTGGGTGGGACAGTTCGTGTTCCAGCCGCGAAGCGCAACGTCGCTTGGGATGAGGTGATTCGCCGGACCCGGGCGGCCCGCGCCCGGGTACGCCGATGAGCGCGTTCATCGATACGAACGTTCTCGTCCGGCATCTCACCGACCACACCGTCCCCGAACCCCATCATCACTTCCCCTCCGTGCCTGGCACGCCATGCAGGCCGGAGGCTACGCGCGTCCCTTCGTCGGCGAGTCCTCCCGGACCTCGACGACGGTGATCGCGTTGCCGTCAGGGTCGGACAGGGTGGCGAAAAGCACCTTGTCGGAGGTGGCGTCATTCAGGTCGGCCGTTGGACCGCCCCGCGCAACCAGATCGTCCAATGCTTGTCGGGCGTCGGGCACCCAGAGTGTCACCAGGGATCCGCCGGCTCGGCCCTGGTCGTTCACGAGTTGCACGACACCTCCGGGGGTGTGCCACTCCAACAGCGACGGCATCGGTTCGGCGTCGACCGAACGGCCGAACAACACCTCGTACCAGCGCTTCGCCCGCTGAACGTCTGACACAGCGACTCCGGACAACACCTTGCTGATCTGCACAGCGAACACCCTTCCTGATCGATTGACCAAGCTCCACCCTAGGTAGACCTGCACGGCGCGCGGATCTCATGGTCCACTCCGCCGGGTTGGACGCGGACAGTTTTAGCTTGCTAGCATTACGGCATGACCGAGCCGTCGATTAAGACGCAGTTCAACGTCTACCTGCCTCGCGAACTCATCCGGGCGGTCAAGCACGCCGCTGTGGACGCCGACCACTCCCTGTCTGTGTTCGTGCAGACCGCCTTGGAGGAGTACCTCGCGCGTCACAGCGGTTCGTCAGTGAAGGAGCCCACATGAAGGTCATGCCCATCCGTTTCGTGCGCGACATCGATGCCGCCACCAGGTTCTACGAAGCGCTCGGCCTGCGGACCACCGCGACCCAGCGCAGTGGGGGTTGGCTGGAGTTGACCGCCGACGGCGGCATCCTGGCCCTACACCGCGCGGCCGACGAAGCTGAGAGCACGGAGCTGTCCCTGTTGGCATCCGAGCCGCTGGAGCAGGTCGTCGGCCGGCTGACTCGTGCCGGGTTCGAAGCGGGAACGATCCTCGACGAGAGCTTCGGCCGGTCCATGCGGGTGACTGATCCCGAAGGGGTATCCGTACAGATCAATGAGCACGACACCGATCTCTACACGTGAGCACGGCGCTCTCGGTGAGCGCCGATGGACTGTCCATGCCGGCGCGGGTGTGAGAGCGAACGAGGCAGCGGACTCGCTGGGCAGCGTCTTCGTCGGCCGCCGCGGTCGGTTGCTTGCGGGACTGCTGCTTGCGGAGTTCGCCGCGGCCGTCCAGACCATCGCGTACTCCGCGGTGCTGCCGCTGGCTTCGAGCGAACTGTCCGGCGCCAGCCTGTACGGGGCCACGGTGGCCGCCGGTTCGTTGACCACGTTGCTGGTCCTTGCGTCGGGGCCCGGCATCATCGGACGCCTCGGCCCGCGTCGGGCGCTGGTGATCGCTACCAGCCTCTACGTCGGAGGCGTCCTGCTCGCGGCACTTGCACCGGCCATGGGCTTGGTCCTGGCTGGCAGCGTCCTGCGCGGACTGGCCAGCGGGGTGCTTCTCGGCGTGGGCTTGACCGCGATCGGCGGTCTGTACGAGGACTCGCTGCGCCGGCGGGTGCTCGGACTTTTCGCCCTCATGTGGTTGCTGCCGTCCTTCGCCGGACCAGTCGTCAACTCGCTGGTGGCCGCGGCGTTCGGCTGGCGGTGGGCGATGGCCTGGCCGGCCGTTCTGGTCCTGGTGGCCAGGATGCTCGTTGTCCGTGATGCTGGGCTCATCCCGTGGCGGCCGGAGCGCGAGCGGCTGGAGATCGGGACCGGCCTGTGGTTGGTGGCCGGACTGGTCCTCGCATCGGTGGCCAGCGGACTCGGGTACTCGTGGTCCGCAGGGCTATTCGGGGTTGGCGTACTCATCGGGCTCGTTGCCAGCTGGCGGGTCGTCAACCATCTGACGGCGGGGGTGGGCGTCAAGGTTCGGGCCAGAGTGATCCCCTTCTTCGGGCTGTGTCTTGCCTTCTTCGGGGGCCAGGGTTTGGTCTCGCTGGCGATCATCGAAGGCCAGGGCCGCGGTGTCGTTGCCGCGAGTGTGGCGCTCGGAGCCGGACTTGTTGCCTGGTCGTTGGTCGGGCTGCGTCCGGGGCGGACCGACGCCTGGCTGGGCGACACAGCCACGCTGGGACTCCTGTGGCTTGCCGCCGCTCTGGTCGCGCTAGCTGCGGCCACACCTTCAGGGGCGTCGGCCGGGTTCGTGGTCGCGGTCGGCGCCTTTGCGGTCGCGGGGATCGGGATGGGAATGGCCTACCCGCGGCTGTCCGCAGAAGCATTCGACGAACTGCCAAGCGACAACGTTTCGCGAGTAGCGACCGCCGTCGGCTTCGCCGAGGTCGCAGGGACAGCCGTGGGATCGTTGCTCGGCGGCGGCGTGTACTCGCTGGCCGGATCCGTCGACGCCGGCGCGTCCATCTCGATCAGTACCGCGTTCGTACTGTTGGCGCTCGCTGCCGGGGCCGCAGGACTGGCCTGCGCCCGCCGGGGCAGACCGCTCGTCGCCTGAAGCAGCACGAGTCGCCCTGCGGTTAACGCACCCGAGGTCTCTACGTTTGGCGGTCTCAACCTTTCGGGCCGTTCCAGCGTCTGTATAGCTGTGATGCTGCTGGACTCCAGGTGGGGACGATGAGCAGCATCCACGATGACGAGTTCCGGGACTTCGTCCTCACCTGGACGCCGGCTCTGTTCCGTACCGCGTTCATGCTCACCGGTGACCGCGGCCATGCCGAGGATCTGGTCCAGACCGCCCTGATGAAAACCTCACGGCGCTGGACGCACATCGTCAGCCGTGAGGCGCGCTATGCGTACGTACGCCAGGTGATGGTGAACACCCAGACCAGCTGGCTGCGCCGCCGCCGGGTCGCCGAGAGCTTCGTCGACGTCGTCCCCGAGTCCGGGACGGAACGGGACGACTTCCAGGCGACCGAAGGCCGGACCCTGCCGGCCCTGGCCCAGCTACCCGAGCGGATGAGAGCCGTCCTGGTCCTACGCTTCTACGAGGACTTGAGCGAGGTCGAGACGGCCCGGCTGCTGGGCTGTTCGGTCGGCACGGTCAAGAGCCAGACCTCGCGTGGACTGGACCGGCTGCGCACCTACTTCGCCGACGAGCATCCCCACAGCGGGGCACTACGGAAGGGATCGTGATGGACGTCGACTACGTACGTCAGGCATTTCGGGAGGACGCCGAGCTAGCCGGGCCACCGCCGACGGACGCATACGAGCGGGTGCTGGCGCGCCGGCAGAAGTCGGACCGTCGGCGACTGGCCACACTGGCGGCTGGCCTCGCCGCCGTCTTGGTCGCCGTCGCCGTTCCGCTCGGGCTGTCGCTGGTGGTCGCCCAGGATGATCGGGCTGCCGGACCCCCGTCCATCCCGGTCGCGGACATCTTCGGGGTCCCCACGCGCGGCTCGCTGGCCGCTGACGTGGACTTCGTGGAAGCCGTACGGCAGCTGAGCTGGGCGGTGCCCGGCGTCCGTACCGTTCCGCCAACCCCAGACGCGCCGGTCGAGTCCCGTCGGGTGGTCTTCGCCGGCGATGTTGCCGCCGGCCGCTGGGCGCTGGTCGTCGGCGCCAACACCGCCGTCCCCACCGGTGCTGATGCCGACCCCGACCGGCAGACCGACATGGGGGCGCTCAGCGACATCGCCGGCGTGTGGTTCGTCGGGCCGCCGGGGGCTGGCCCCGAGCAGATGCAGGCGGTCACTTACCCGCGCGGCATCGCGGCGGATCTGCCGGCATCCCTGTACGACGGTGCGAGCGGAGCGCTGGTCGTGGTCGCGGCCCCAGGCGATGTCATCGAGATTTCCGAGCGGCCGGACGTCGCCGCCGACGCGACCGTGACCAGGGACTACACCGACACCGGCGCCAGTGACGGCACCGCAGTCCTCACGGTGTCGCCGAACCCCTTCGAACCCTCGGGTCTGCCCGCAGCCCAGTATCGGGTCACCAGGGGCGGCATGGTCATCGTCGACCAGGCCCCGGACGGCTATGGCTCCGTTCAGGAACCGACCGTTCCCGAGCTTGGCCTGGAGTATCTCCGCCCGGCGGCCGAGGCCATTCCCGGTGCTCCCGACGGGAAGGAGCAGACCATGGCCGAGCAAATCCTGAGCGAGTACGGGCTCAGCCCGGACGAACTGCAACTTCGGGTGCACTACGTGGGACCGCTTCCAGGCTCCGGCGAGGCGCCAGCCGGACTGACTGTCCTGACAGCCACGTTTCCGTCCGGAGCGGTCTTGACCCGCGCCGACTATCTGCAGCAGATCGGTTCACCGCAACCGCCCTACTCCGGCGCCTACTTCGGGGGTGGCACCTGTCTCGATGAGCTCTCCCCGGCCGGCCTTCCGGCCGCTGAACGGACCCTCGCGCTGCGCTGCGACGTCCTGTCGGGGGAACAGGATCCGGACACCGAATCAACCCTGGTCGTTCTCGCTCCGGTGGGCGTGTCTGGCGCGTACGCCGTGGCCGACGGCGACGCCGGAACCACCCAGTTCGACCTCGACGCCGGCGTCGGCATGGTCGCGTTCCCGCCCGGTGCAGAGTCCGTCGTCGTCCACGCAGCAGACGGCACCGTCCTCGACGAGGTGCCCATCGGCACGGCATGAGGCATCGTCCAGCGCCGGCTCCCGGGTCATTCTCGGCGTCGGGCTCTGAGCACCGTGTCGTGGATGGTGACCGTTCGGCCCCCGGGGTCGACGGTGCGGCGGGCCCGCGCCTCGCTGACCAGCACATCCCACATGGACCGGTCCAGAATGGCGGCGACCTCGGCGGCGGTGAAGAACAGCTCGGGCATCGGCGGTCGGGGGACGGTGGTCTGCATGTCGGTGGGGTGGTGGCCGACGACGAGCAGGGATCCGCCGGGGGCCACCGATGCGGCGATTCGATAGTGCAGAGCTTCGCGCTGATCAGCGGGAAGGTGCATGAACTGTGCCGAGACCAGGTCGTACGTGCCCGCGGCAGGCGCCCAGCTGGTCAGGTCGGCCCGCAGCCAGGTGATCCTGCTGGCCACCTCGTCGCCGACCTGTCGGGCGTGGGCGGCACCGCGTTGCAGGGCGACGGTGGAGATGTCGACGGCGGTGACCTGCCAGCCGTGCTCGGCGAGCCAGGTGGCGTCAGCGCCCTCCCCGCAGCCGATGTCGAGCGCCTTCCCCGACGCGAGATTGGCTGCCTCGGTGACGAGCTGCGGGTTTGGCCGGCCGCTCCACACCGCGCTGCTGGCCCGATAACGCTCGTCCCAGAACGACCCGTCCATGACAACGGCCCCCTGATCGTTGCCGTGCCCGTGGTCGTGCGGAGCCGGCGCCACCGTCATCCTGCGACCCTAGTCACCCCTGGTCGGCCGGCAACGTCCGAAGAATCGGCGCCAACTGCAGACACTTGATCGGACGTACGGGGATGCCGCCTACTGGCCCACTGCCCCGTCGATCCGCTGGCGCAGCAGGTCGATGTGGCCGTTGTGCCGGGCGTATTCCTCCACCATGTGCACCAGCACCCAGCGCAGCGACACCGCCCCGCGCCAGGGATCGTTGCCCACGACATCGAGATCGGCCGCGTCGGCCACGAACCGGTCCGCGAAGGCGACCTCGGCCCGCCACACGGTCCACGCCTGGGCGACGATCTCCGGGTCGGGCACTGCGCCATCGAAGTCCCCGTCGGGGTCGGTCTTGGAGTAGAAGTGCGGGGGCGCATCCTGCCCGGCCATCACCCGCCGGAACCAGCCGCGCTCCACGTCGGCCAGGTGGCGCACCAACCCGAGCAGGGACATCGTGGAGGGATCCACGCTGCGCCGGGCAAGCTCGGTGG
>JALZIL010000232.1 GCA_030860305.1 Actinomycetota bacterium | reverse complement strand
GTCGGCGTCACGACCGGGCACCCTGGCGGTTTTCACGGAAACCGCCAGTCATTGCGGCACCCCGTCGCGGTTGGCGCCGCTGTCGACGGTCACGTCGTCCAGATCGTCGATCGATCCCGATGCGATGGCCGGCGGCCGGTGCATCTCCATTCCGGTCGCTCGGCTGTCCTCGGCGACGGACCCGTCCGGCAGCAGCGCAGGTGCGGCGACGGAGTTGCCGCGTGCAAAGACACCCGGGCCGGTCAGGGTCTGCGGGCGTGGCCCTTTGACCCGCGCGATGGACTGCTCCTGCTGGCCCGGACGAGTGCCGGGCTCACGCTCGATGTGGGCCAGGATCATGGCCCCTACCGCGGCGGTGATGAGCAGTGCGCTGGTCAGTTCGAAGGCCAGCAGGTAGTCAGTGAACAGAAGGCGCGCGATCGCCGGGACGTTGCCGCCGTCAGCGTTGACCTCGGCGAGGCCGACGGACTCGACACCGGACGTTGCGTCGGCGATCAGGCCGCCGACCAGCCCGGCGAAGCCGATGCCGAGCAGGATCGCGGCCAGGCGTTGGCCACGCAGTGTCTCGACGATCGAGTCGGAATAATCGCGGCCGACCAGCATGAGCACGAACAGGAACAGGATCATGATGGCGCCGGTGTAGACGATGATCTGGACAGCACCCAGGAACGGTGCCTGCTGGACGAAGTAGAAGCCGCCCAGACTCAACATCGTCAGCACGAGCCACAGAGCCGAGTGGATGGCGTTGCCGGACAGCACCATCCCGATCGCACCGGCCAGGGCGATCGGCCCCAGGATCCAGAACGCGGCCGTTTCGCCGCTGCTGACGGCATCGGCCGCCAGCACAGTCACGTTGTTCATGTCTCCAGAGCCTCGCTCACGTGCGGGTCTTTCCGAGCGGCTTGCCCAGTTCGTCCGCGTCTGCGCCGATGTCATCGCCAGACGCCGGAGCAGTTGCCGCGGGAGGTACGGAGTGCTCCTCGGCTGCCGCTCCGGCGGTCTGCTTGATCGGCTCGCGACCGACGTAATAGTCCTGCTCGTGGTCACCCAGGCGCATCGGATGCGGTGGCTGCTCCATCCCGGGCAGCAGCGGTGCCATCAACTGCTCCTTGGTGAAGATCAGGTCCTGCCGGTTGTCATCGGCCAGTTCGTAGTCGTTGGACATGGTCAGCGAGCGGGTGGGGCAGGCTTCGATGCACAGTCCGCAGAAGATGCAGCGCAGATAGTTGATCTGGTAGATCGCGCCGTAGCGTTCGCCCGGGGAGAAGCGAGCCTCCTCGGTGTTGTCACCACCCTCGACGTAGATCGCGTCGGCCGGGCACGCCCAGGCGCACAGTTCGCAGCCGACGCACTTCTCCAGCCCGTCCGGGTGCCGGTTGAGCACATGCCGGCCGTGGTAGCGCGGTTTGGTGGCCTTCTTGTCCTCGGGGTAGGACTCGGTGGTCACCCTCTTGAACATGTTGCCGAAGGTCACCCCGAAACCCTGCAGTGGCTTGGGCAGCAGGCTAGGCACGGGTGCCTCCGCTGCGCTTGCCGGCGCCGACCGCTTCGCGCTTGACCGTGTCCTTCTTGACCAGTGCAGGCTTGACCAGTGCAGGGCTCGGCGGTACGACGAGGTCCAGCGGCGGTGTGGGGAATGCGCCCGGTGTCGTCGGGGGCACTCCCTCCTGCCGGGAGCTCTCGACCGGGTCGGGGACCTTGCTCGGCAAGAGCCAGACGGCGGCCATGACCAGGGCGAACACCGGGATGCCCACGTACAGGGCGATGTCGCCGGCGGAGAAGTCGTACTCCCGGGACAGCACCCGCATCGTGGCCACCACCAGGATCCACAGCAGCGCGACCGGCACGAGGACCTTCCAGCCGAAGCGCATGAACTGGTCGTAGCGCATCCGGGGCAGCGTCCCGCGCAGCCAGACGAACACGAACAGCCCCAAGATCACCTTGCCGACGAACCACAGCATCGGCCACCAGCCGGAGTTGGCGCCGTCCCAGATCGAGATCGGCCAGGGTGCCCGCCAGCCGCCGAGGAACATCGTCGCGGCCAGCGCGGAGACGGTGACCATGTTGATGTACTCGGCCAGGAAGAACAGCGCGAACTTCAACGAGGAGTACTCGGTGTGGAAGCCGCCGACGAGTTCGGACTCGGCCTCGGGCAGGTCGAACGGTGCACGGTTGGTCTCGCCGACGACCGCGATGCAGTAGATGATGAACGAGACCGGCAGGACGACGGCGTACCAGCCGGGTCCGTCGAAGGTCAGACCAAACGCGCTGACCTCACCGCCAGTCTCCTGTGCGGCAACGATTCCCGACGTCGACATCGTGCCGGCGTAGAGGAACACTGCGACGATGGACAGGCCCATCGCGATCTCGTAGCTGATCATCTGGGCAGCGCTACGCAGCGAGCCGAGCAACGGGTACGTCGATCCGGACGCCCATCCGGCCAGCACGATTCCGTAGACCCCCATCGCCGAGCAGGCCAGCACGATCAGCACGCCGACCGGAAGATCGGTCAGCTGCAACGGGGTTCGTTCCCCGAAGATGCTGACGATCGGGCCGATCGGGATGACCGAGAAGGCCAGAAAGGCCGGCACGGCGGCGATCACGGGTGCCAGGAAGTAGATGGGCTTGTCGGCCAGGGCCGGCATGATGTCTTCCTTGAACGCCAACTTGAGGCCGTCGGCCAGGCTCTGCAGGGCGCCGCCGGGACCTACCCGGTTGGGACCGATGCGTTGCTGCATCCGGCCGACAACCTTGCGTTCGAACAGGATTGCGAACAGCGTCAGGCCCACCAGAAGGGCGAAGATGCCGACGACCTTGATGACGATGATCCACCAGACGTCGGTGCCGAAGTCGGCCAACGTCGGCGAGTCCGCCGCCGCGATCGGGTGGCTTGTCATGATTCCCCCTTCGCGACTCGGACGACGCCGCCTGGCGCGGTGCCGAGGTCGGCACGTACAGAGCTGCCTGGCGACCGCATGGGGACCCAGACGACCTGGTCGGGCATGTCGGTGATCAGCGCCGGCAGCGTCAGCGCCCCTCGGGCGCCACTCACCTGTACGCAGTCACCTTCGGCGACCCCGAGCGCGGTCGCCAGCGACTTCGAGAGGCGCGCGCTGGCCGGGCGGGCTGTCCCGGCCAGGGCCGGCTCCTCGACCTGGAGAGACCCCTCGTCGAGCAGGTGGTGCCAGCTGGCCAGGACTGCCTCGTCGGGGCGCAGATCCGGCTGGCCCGGCGATCGTGTCGTCTGCGCAGGGGCGTTGGCTGCACTGCGGTGCCGCCCGATCCGAGCGAGTTCCAGAGCCGCCGACTCGGCAGTGGGCAGCCCCAACTCGATGTCCAACTCCTCGGCCAGGCCGTGCAGGACTCGTCCGTCGGTGAGCATGCCGCTGGACAGGCTGGCCTCGAACGGTCGACGCCGGCCCTCCCAGGTGAGGTAGCTGCCGCTCTTCTCCGGTGCTGCGGCAACGGGGAACACGACGTCCGCGTACTCGGCGACGATGCTGGGCGCCAACTCCAGGCTGATCAGGAAGCCGGTGCCGGCCAGAGCCTCTCGGGCCAGGACCGGATCCGGGAGATCGTCCGGGTCGAGCCCACCCACGAGCAGCGCGCCGAGTTCGCCGTCCCGGGCGGCCGTCAACATGGCGGTCAGGTCCCGCCCCGGCGTCGGCGGCAGGTCGACCCGCCAGGTCTTCGCGAGTTCGACGCGTGCGGCGGCATCGTCGATCCGACGACCGCCGGGCAGCAGGTTCGGCAACGTCCCGGCCTCGATCGCACCCCGTTCGCCGGCTCGGCGCGGCACCCAGGCCAGCTTGGCCCCGGTGGCGTCTGCGAGCGCGGCCACCGCCGACAGCGCGCCCGGGAACTCGGCGAGGCGCTCGCCGACGAGGATCACCGCGCCGGGTTTGCGAAGACCTTGGGCCGCACTGGCGCCCGGGCCACCGGCAGTGTTGTCAGCCAGAGCACCCAGAACACTGGCCTCGGCACCCGGTGGGGTGGCCAGCACCACCCCGTTCATCTTGGTCAGCCCGCGGGAGGCGAACGGGGCGACGTCGAACACGGCTAGCCCGGAGGTACGTGCAGCCTTGCGCAGCCGCAGGAAGATGATCGGTGACTCTTCCTCGGCTTCGAACCCGACGGTGAGTACGGCCGGTGCAGCGCTGAGGTCGGCGTAGGTCACGCTGTCTTCAAGGTCCGTACCGGCCACCCGGTCGGCCAGGAACTGC
Source organism: Actinomycetota bacterium (assembly GCA_030860305.1). The sequence goes on along the minus strand of JALZIL010000232.1, from coordinate 1,156 downwards.
GCCTCTTCTTCCGAGTGCACCCGAGCGCGGGAATCTATGTCGTTGGTGCTCAAGACAACTCGCGCGAACTTGGCGTAGGCGTAAGCGTCCTCGAAGGTCAGCCGACCACCGGGCAGTACCCCGACACCACCCCCCTGCGCCATCGCTGTGGCGAGGCCGGCGGCGGCCATCTCCAGCGCCTCGGTCCAAGACGCCTCGGCGAGAACGCCGTCGCGGCGGACGAGCGGGGTCATGATCCGCTGGTTGCTGGTGGCATACCGGAAGGCGAAGCGGCCCTTGTCGCAATTCCACTCTTCATTGACCTGCGGGTCGTCGCCGGCCAGGCGACGCTGAACGGTGTTGCGGCGCAGGTCCGTCCGCTGGGCACACCCCGAGGCGCAGTGCTCGCAGACGCTGGGCTCGGAGACCAGGTCGAACGGGCGCGACCGGAACCGGTAGGCGGCACTGGTCAGCGCTCCCACCGGACAGATCTGGATGGTGTTGCCGGAGAAGTACGAGGAGAACGGCTCGTCCTCGTAGATGGCGACCTGCTCCAGCGCCCCGCGTTCGAACAACTCGATGAACGGGTCGCCGGCTATCTGCTGGGAGAACCGGGTGCATCGGGCGCACAACACGCATCGTTCTCGATCGAGCAGGATCTGGGACGAGATGGGCAGCGGCTTCTCATACGTCCGCTTGGCATCGACGAACCGCGAGTCCGCGCGGCCGTTGCTCATCGCCTGGTTCTGCAGCGGGCACTCGCCCCCCTTGTCACAGATCGGGCAGTCCAGCGGGTGGTTGATGAGCAGCAGTTCCATGTTGCCCTGCTGCGCCTTGTCGGCCACCGGGGAAGTCAGCTGGCTGTTGACGACCATGCCTTCGGCAACCTCGATGGTGCAGGAGGCCTGCGGCTTGGGCATCTTTGCGCCGCCCATTTCCACGTCGACGAGGCACTGCCGGCAAGCCCCGACCGGGTCGAGCAGTGGGTGGTCGCAGAACCGCGGGATCTGGATGCCGATGGTCTCAGCGGCCCGGATCACCAGCGTGCCCTTGGGGACCGTGACCTCGACGCCGTCGATGGTCAGGGTCACCATGTCCACGGCTGTCGCTTCGGCTGTCATGTGGGCCGTCCGGCACCGGCGAGGGCGCGCTTCCCGGTGCGCGCGGGATCCAGCGG
>JALZIL010000310.1 GCA_030860305.1 Actinomycetota bacterium | reverse complement strand
ACGACCACAACCGCCAGCAGTGCAAGCAGCGCAACCCCCATCCGGCGCACCATCTCTGCTCTCGTGCGTCACACCGTTGCGTGCGGTGGCAGCTCGCTCTTGGTTACTGCGCGCGAAAAGTTCTGATACGAACGCGACGCCGTGGGACCGCGCTGGCCTTGATAGCGCGAGCCGTACACCGATGAGCCATAAGGGAATTCGGCCGGACTGGACAGCCGGATCAGGCAGAGCTGGCCGATCTTCATCCCGGGCCAGAGCATGATCGGCAGATTGGCCACATTGGACAGTTCCAGGGTGATATGTCCGGAGAACCCGGGGTCGATGAACCCGGCCGTCGAGTGCGTGATCAGGCCGAGCCGGCCGAGACTCGACTTGCCCTCCAGTCGACTGGCCACGTCATCGGGCAATGTGACGATCTCCAGTGTCGAACCGAGCACGAACTCGCCAGGGTGCAACACGAACGCGTCGTCGCCCTTGGGCTCGACCAGGGTAGTCAACTCATCCTGCTGGATCGACGGGTCGATGTGGGTGTACTGCGAGTTGTTGAAGACTCGGAAGAAGCGGTCCAGGCGTACGTCGATGCTCGAGGGTTGGACGAGTTCCCGATCGTAGGGTTCGAGGGCGACCCGGCCCGACTCGATCTCGGCGACGATGTCCCGGTCGGACAGCAGCATGGCCAGACCCTATCCGCGGCGGGTTCGCGGCTGCTCCTCCCTCGGTGTTCTTGACGTTGTTGTCGGTTCGTTGACCGTTTCAGCCCGCTGAACCGACATTTACGTCAAGATCACCGCGAGATTGGCCGCCTGGGGCGCTGCGCGGGTGCGGTCACGTTGCTGGCTTTGACGATCGCTACTCCGATGGCTGTCGTCACGGGGACCGCAAGGATCAGCCCGATTGCGCCGACCAGCGTGCGTACGACCTCCTCGGCGATCACCCCACTGGTCACGATGTCGAGCACCGGGCGTTGGTAGATCTCGAAGAGCAACAACAATGGAAGTGAGGCCCCGGCGTAGGCGAACACGATCGTGTAGACCGTCGAGGCGATGTGGTCGCGCCCGATCCGCATGGCGCTGGCAAACAGGCTCCTGGCCGGCAGCTCCGGCGAGATCTGGTGCAGCTCCCACACCGCTGAGGCCTGGGTGATCGTGACATCGTTCAGCACTCCGAGGCCGGCCACGATGATTCCGCAGAGGACCAGACCCGACAGGTCGAGTTCCGCGGCAAAGCCGGCCAGGACGACGTTCTCCTCGCTGGCCAGCCCCGTCACCCGGGCGGCCGACTGGCCGAGTGCGCCGAGGGCGGTCACCATGCCGAGTCCGAAAAGCGTGCCCAGCAAAGCTGTCGTCGTACGGGCCGAGAAGCCGTGCGCCAGATAGAGCACCACAAGCATGATCGCCGACGACCCGACGAGGCCGATCAGCACCGGAGAGCTGCCCGCCAGTAGGCCTGGAAGCATGAATTCGAGCAGGATGACAAAGGCGAAGGTCAGACCCAGGATCGAGGCCAGGCCGCGCATCCGGGCGACAGCGATCACCGCGATCGCAAAGGCCAGGGCGAGTGTGGCGATCGGGAATCCGCGGGCGAAGTCGTTGAACGCGTAGAGCTCGTCCGCGCCACCGTTGCCGGGCGCCCGGGACATCACCACCCGCACCCCAGGATCGATTCCGGCGCCGTACACATCGGGCGGAAGGTCCAGGCGCACGTTCTCGTTGGCTTCCGGGCCGTCCTCGACGGTGACCGTGGCCCTGGCGCAGGTTTGACTCTGACCGGCCGCGCCCGCGCCGGGGGCACCGCAGTCATACGGCTCGATCGCCACAACCTCGCCGGTTGGATACAGCGTGCCCTCTGGGAAGTACTGTTCGGCGGCCTGTTGCGCGGCGGAAGTTCCACTCGGCCACAGCAGCACCAATCCGATACTGGTGGCCAGCGCAACCGGAATCAGCACCGCCGCCATGAGTTTGAGCGCCCGGCGCTGTTGGGCCTGGACCGCTGGATCATCCGCGACCGTTGCCGGATCCACGTGGGTGTGCGAGTGCGGCATGCCCTCAGCATCGCTGACCCGACGGCCCGCACCCGGGAGGACGCTCGGGGTGCGCGGAGATGAGCGTTGTCTCACGGCGCGCTCATGACCGGTCCATCTGGCGCGGCTTGACTCGAGGCATGGTCATCAGTCCGTCCCGCCCCGCTCCGGCGGCCATCCTGGCACCCGAGGTTGCCTACGATGCTTGGGCGCCGGACCTACAACTCCTGCTCGGCAGCGAGGCGCAGGGGCCGTTGAGCGCGCTGATCGAGACCGCGTCCGGTGAGTTGCTGTCCTATCGGCCGCGCCAGGTCACTCATCAGCCGAGCCCGCCGGGCGGTCGATCCTCGACCATCGTCCAGTACTCGGCGCAGGTTCGCTGGGCCGGCGGGCAGGTCGCCGGCGAAACGTTGGTGATGGCCACCGGAGGCCGGATACCTCGGCACGCTGCGGTCGTTGACGGCGACGGCGTACGCGTCGGCATCTGGCGTTGGCCCTTCGATCCTGACCTTCCGGGCTTGGCCTCTGCCGTGGATGCCGACACCGTCTGCGCGCTACTCGCCGACCTGGGCATGGGCGGTGGCAAGGTGCGCCTGACGGTTCGGGCGTACCGGCCCGGCCGACGGGCCGTGATCGAAGCCAGCGGTACGCACGGGCGGGTCTTCCTCAAAGTCGTTCGACCACACCGGGTCGAGGCGCTGCACGCCCAACACCGGTTGCTCGCGCGACACTTGCCGGTTCCGCACAGCTACGGGTACTCGACCGACGGCATCCTGGTCCTGCAAGCTCTGTACGGCGCCTCCTTGCGCAGCGCACTAACCGGACCGGCGGTCGCGCTGCCCGCGGCCAGTGACGTCCAAGGACTCCTCGATCGGTTGCCGGCGGAGCTGGCCGAGAGCCAGGTGAGCGGTGGCCACCTCGGCCGCGCACCGCATCACGGCGACGTGGTCGCCGGCTGCCTCCCGGACGAACGAACTCGACTCGACGAACTGCTCGGCCGCCTTGCGATCGCAGAGCCCGGCGATCATCCGACGGTGGCTGTTCACGGCGACTTCTACGAGGGCCAGATCCTCATCGACCGCGGAAGCGTGAGCGGGCTGCTCGATGTCGATACGGCCGGTGCCGGGCACCGGATCGACGAATGGGCCACCATGCTGGCTCACCTCTCGGTTCTCGGCCTGTTGCATCCGAAGGCCCGACGGATCAAACGCTACGGTGCGCAGCTGCTCAACGACGCGGAGACCCGTTATCCCGCAAGCGAACTGCGTCCGCGGATCAGCGCGGCAGTCCTCGGCTTGGCCACCGGCCCGTTCCGAGTGCTGCTACCGCGCTGGCCGGAACAGACCCGTCGACGGATCGCCCTTGCCGAGCAGTGGCTCGCGGACGCCAACGAAAAGTCAAGCACCACAGTGGCTTCGAAGTCACCCGAAGATGAGGAACGACTCATCGCCCTCTCCTGATCAGCTCACGTCGACCCGGAACTGTGGAATCAGAAAACAGTGGAATTCACGCAGTCGACATCAAGACATCGACGCACAACGAAAGGAAGAAGTCATGGAGATCAGCAGGAAGTGGAAGGTCATCACCGTCGGAGCCGCCCTCACCGGTGTCGGACTCACCGGCGTCGCGCTCGCAGACACCTCGACGCCGGTCAGTGACGGGGACAAGATTGCGCCGATCAGCGTCATCGCCTACGAGGACACCTCTCCGGAGTCGGCCGACCACCCAACCAGAGCATCGCCGAATCGGCAGACTCGCCCTTCGACAGCCCAGATGACCCCGGGTACGTCGATGTGTCCCCGGAGTCGGCCGACTCGCCGAATCAGAGCATTGGAGAATCGGCGGACTCGCCCTTCGACAGCCCAGCTGACCCCGGATACGTCGACGTGTCCCCGGAGTCGGCCGACTCGCCGAACCAGAGCGCGAACGACTCTCCACCACCCGCGCCGGCACCCGCGCCGGCGCCCGCACCCGCACCGCAGCCGGGCAATGATGGTGGCGGCGACGATTCCGCCAGCGCCGGCAGCGCGGCTAGCGCAGCGGACAGCGCGGACTAGCCCGCAGACACGGGAGAGCCACTCAGCCAGTTCGGGGTTGTTGGGCTCGTCCGGCAGCGGATGGGCCCGACAACCCCGAAGTCGTATGCCCCACAGCGATAGAGGCCGGCAACTAGATCGTGGCGTTATCCGTACTCGGCGCCTCGAGGCGGTAGCCCATTCCCCGTACGGTGGTGATGGCGTGCGGACCGAGCTTGCGGCGCAGGTATCCGACGTACACGTCGACCACGTTCGACCCCGGGTCGTAGTCGTAACCCCACACGTGACTGAGCAACTGCTCGCGAGACAGGACCTGCCCAGGGTGACGGAATAGTGTCTCGGCCAGCAGGAATTCCCGCGCCGAGAGGTCTATCGCTTTGCTGCCGACGTGTGCTCGTCGACCGCGTAGGTCCAGCCGGAGGTTGCCGGCGGCCAGCACGGTGATCTCCGGGGAGCGGTCGTTGGCTAGCCGTACCCGGATCCTGGCCAGCAGTTCCTCGAAGCGGAATGGCTTGGTCATGTAGTCATCTGCCCCGCCCTCGAGCCCGGCCACGGTGTCCTGGACTCCGTCCCGAGCGGTGAGCATGACGATCGGGATGGGTGAGTGCGCGGCGCGGATGGCGCGGAGCACGCCGAATCCGTCCAGCCCGGGCAGGCCGATGTCCAAGACGAGCAGGTCGAAGTCACCGGTCAGCGCGTAGTCCCGGGCTCCCTGTCCGTCTCCGACGATCGTCGTGGTGAAACCGCTGGAACGCAGGCCCTTCTCGATGAAGGCGGCGATGCGGCCCTCGTCCTCGGCAATGAGGATTCTGTTCACGACCGCCTCATCTCACTTGGCGTCCCGGACCCGCTCGGTACTGTCGACGGTCGCTGTGTCGTGCGTGCCGGTCCGGTCTCGCCCGAGCGGGGGACGGCCCCGTGCCCCACCGAAACGTGGTCGTCATCGGCCAGGACACCGGGCAGTACGAGCGTGAAGGTCGCGCCACGGCCGGGGCTGCTGTCCACCGTGACCCGGCCCTGGTGCGCGGCAACGATCGCACCGACAATTGCCAGGCCCAGTCCGGCTCCGTCCGGGCGGGATGAGTCGCCGCGACCGAAGCGCTCGAAGACGCGCCCCTCGGTCCCGGGTGCCAACCCCGCACCGCTGTCACTGACCCAGAGCCACAGGTTGCCGTCCATGATGCGGGAGCCCAGGGAGATGCGGTCTTGGACATCGGTGTGCTGAGTCGCGTTGTGCGCCAGGGCAATCATCGCTTGGGTGATCCGTTGCGGATCCAGGACAACGGTGGCCCACGCAACGGATTCCAGCATCCAGCGTCGATCGGCAAGCGCTCCGATCTTGTCGAAGATCGCATGCGTCAGAGCCCCTGCGTCTGTCGCTACGGATACGACGAACTCGGGTTGTTCGGAGCGCGCCAGGGTCAAAAGGTCGGTGACCAGGCGGTTCATCCGGTCGAGTTCGTCGTCGACCAGTGCAGTCGTCTCGGCGATGTCCTCAGGGTTCTGGGTGTCCAGCAGTTCCATGTGCCCCCGGACGATGGTGATCGGGGTTCGCAACTCGTGGCTCACGTCGTCGAGGAAGCGGCGTTGGCTGTCGAATCCGGACTGCAGGCGGTCCAGCATGCCGTTGAAAGTGGTACCCAGCTCGGCGATCTCGTCTCGCGGGCCGTTCGGGACATCGATCCTGCGGGACAGGTCGGTTTCCCCGATCTGACGTGCGGCGTCGGTGATTCCCCGGATCGGACGCAGGATCCGGCCGGCGATGATCCAGGCAGCGAGGGAAGCCACCACCAGCGTGCCGCCCCCGACGAGGAGCATCACCCGCGCGGCTTCATCGGCGGCCTGGCGCTCTTGATCGGCAAAGTAGGCGACGACGATGACGCCTCGGGAAGGGTCCCCGGGCAAGGTCACCGGGACTGCGATGTAGCGGACCTCCCCGGCGCCACTCTCGTACAAACCTGCCTTCGAGGTGCTGACCCCGCCGGCGAGATCGGAGAAGTCCTGGTCCTGAGACAGCAGTACGGGTGCTTGCTGACGACTTTGGAATGCGAACTCGCCGTCCACGTACCCGAGGAATTTCTCGTTCGGCTGCGCCAGATTGAAGGTGATGGCGAACTCGAGGACCTCCTCGACGTCGGTGAACCGTTCCCCGGTGGTGGCGTTCACCCCGGACTCGGTGAGTCGAGCGAACTCCTCGATCTCACCGTGCAGACGGCTGTCCATCCGCTCATTCGTTGCCGCGATCAACAAGCGCCACGTGACAAAGGTGCTGACCAGCAGAGCGAGCACGATGAGCAGCAGGACGAAGCCGAGGATCCGGAACCGGGTGGAAAGCATGCGCCGGCCGGTGCCTCCGGCCGCCTGCGCGGGGGCAACTCCGGGCTCAGCCGTCGTCATCACCGCCGCCTCCGCCGCCACCGCCGTCGTCACCGCCGTCGTCTCCCCCATCGTCTCCGCCGCCACCGCCGTCGTCACCGCCGTCGTCTC
>JALZIL010000306.1 GCA_030860305.1 Actinomycetota bacterium | reverse complement strand
GACGTTCTGGCGGTTCGCGGCGGCCACGAGATCGCTGATGCCGTCGCCGTCGATGTCATCGAGGTTGCTGATGCTCCAGCCAAGGCCACAGGCGAAGGTCGGAGGACGGCTGGCTCCGGGGAACGCCTGGCAGTCCTGGGGCTCGGGATGGTCGATGCGATAGATTGGCTGGCGCGTCCTGCCGCTCATCGCATACACGCGCCCCACGTTCGACGCGCCCCCGACATCGAGGAAGTAGGCCGAGATCCAGACGTCGGGCACCCGATCGCCGTCGAGGTCGCCGGCGCTGGCCATGCGATCGGCGAAGCGGCCGCCCTCCTGGGCATCGAAGGCCTCGATCCGGATGGTTTCATAGGGTGTGTCCGGCCCCGCGGCCGCGGCCAACGTCGCGCCGAGCACCAGTATTGCCAGACCAGCGCCGATCGCGGCGAGCGTTCGCGTCCTCAAGATGTTTCCTCCCCACAGGTGTACCTTGCCGGCGGCACGGTACCGAAAAACTGCGCTAGGTGCCAGCCAGGTGGCGGCTGTTGCCCAGCTGACCTGGAGGGGGAGCCAGCGATCCATCGCGACCGGCCGGCCGCCGCGCCACCCTTATCGCGCAGTCCGGGAGCCGGCTCGGTGGCCGGCCCCCGGACCGTCGCTGATTACGGCGTGCGGGTCTGGCCCGCGTTGAGCTCGTAGGCCAGCTGCTCAGCGCGGATGCGCCGCTCGAAGTAGCCGGTGAACTGGATCGACAGATAGCCGCCACACTGGGCCAGCCGCGCGGGGACCTGGTCGTTGTTGAGCCTCCAGTCACCGTTGTCCTGGATCGTGGCCCGCGCGATATGCACCTGCGGCGACCCATCCGGATCGACATAGGAGAAACGGAAGCGCACCACCCCCTGCGCGCGGTCGGTCACGCTGCCCCCCGCCGACAGGCGATCACCCATCAGGCTGATCTCATCGACGTCCAGCTCGGCGCGCTGGGAAGCCGCGCGCAGACGCACGAACTCCGGACGCGTGTCCTCATCACCCAGATACTCCAGGTTGACGATCCCCGTACCCAACCGCGCCTGACCACGCGTGATGGGCTCCAAGATCCTGATCTCATCCAACACCGTGTTGGCCTCGGTCACCTCCTCAGCGAAGGTGTCGCGGCGATCATCGGCATGGAAGGTCACCCGCACATCCCCCTCCGCGCGCGCCGTGATCGGCGCCAACACATCCAAGCGACGATCCTCACGCAACACCCGCGCACGCGAGACCCTGATCTTGGCCGGATGCAGATAACCCGCCGCCGCCGGATCGCCACACGGGCCAACCACCGGCGGGACCGGCGCCGGCGCCGGAGCCGGCGGGGCAGGCTGGGCGACAGCGCAGTCAACAGCGGTCGTCAGGTTGACCGGCCCCACGGACCCCGGGCTCTCGTCGTCGCCGATATCCCGCTCATTGCAGTACCCAAGCCGACCGGTGAGGCCCTCCCCCCAACAGCGCACGCTCCCGTCGTCCAGGCGCGCGCACGTGTGAAGTTCGCCTGCGCTGATCGCCGTGGCAGTTCGCCCCGCGCCGAGGTCGACCGGCCCGGCCGAGCCGGGGGTCTCGTCGTCGCCGACCCGGTCGGTGTTGCCATAGCCCAGCTGTCCCTTGTGGTTGGGCCCCCAGCAGCGCACGGCTCCGCCGTCAAGCACTGCGCAGGTGTGGCGCCCGGCGCTGATGGCGGTGGCGGTGCGCCCTTCACCGAGGTCGACCGGTCCGATTGAGCCGGGGGTCTCGTTGTCGCCGATGTACTCTCTGTCTCCGTAGCCGAGCGAGCCCTCTCTGCCTTCTCCCCAGCAGCGCACCGTGGCGCTGTCAAGCATCGCGCAGGTTCCATGGGCGCCCGCGCTGATTGCCGTGGCGGTGCGCCCTTCACCAAGGTCGACCGGTCCGGCCGACCCGGGAGTCTCGTCGTCGCCGACGTTCTGGGTATTGCCATAGCCGAGTCGACCACCGACCCCGAGGCCCCAGCAGCGGACGCTGCGGTCGTCGAGGATCGCGCACGTGTGTAGTCCGCCGGCGCTGATCGCCGTGGCGGTACGCCCCTGACCGAGGTCGACCGGTCCGACCGAGCCCGGCGGCTCGTCGTCGCCGACGTTCTGCGTGCTGGCGTAGCCGAGCTGGCCCTCGGCGCCATAGCCCCAGCAACGCACGTCTCCCCCAGCCAACATGGCGCAGCTGTGATGTTGCCCTACGTCGAGCTCAGCCGCCGCGGTCGGTCCAGGCTGGGAAGCCTGCTCGGCGGCGGCGCTGTCGGGCAGGAACAAGACCACACCCACGGCTAGCAAGACCAACTGCAATCTGAAACCTCTAGGTCAGTGATCCACGACCTGAGGGCGGGCGGCGGAGTATGGATCGCACGTCGAGTCGGCGGTGCCTATTCGCGCCGCCGACCCAAGGGGGCCACTATGCCCGCCGACCTCGACCTGGCGCTCACCACGGTGTTCTGCACCGCCGACGATCTCCTGCCTGAGAGCACAAAGAACGCTCGTCGCAGCTTGACCGATGCTGAGGTCGTCACGCTCACCCGCGCCCTAAACCCGACCGCGCCCTCCAGCCTTCTTCATAGAGAGCGGAACAAGCGGCCAGTCCGGGGGCCGGCCGAGCTGGCCGGCCCCCGGACCGTCGTGTCAGGGCCGGCGCGTCTGACCTGCGTTGAGTTCGTAGGCCAGCTGCTCGCCGCGGATACGCCGCTCGAAATAGCCGGTGAACTGAATCGACAGGTAGCCGCCACACTGCGCCAGCTGCGCGGGGACCTGGTCGTTAGCCAGCTTCCAGTCACCGTTGCTTTGGATCTTGGCGCGCGCCTCGTGGACGTTGGGCGACCCGTCGGGATCGACGTAGGAATACAGCAGGCGGATGACGCCCTTCGCGCGGCTGGTCACGCTGCCCTCCGCCGACAGGCGATCACCGATCAGGCTGATCTCCTCGACGTCCAGCTCGGCGCGCTGGGAGGCCGCGCGCAGACGCACGAACTCCGGACGCGTGTCCGCATCACCCATGTACTCCAGGTTGACGATCCCCGTCCCCAGGCGCGCCTGACCACGCGTGATCGGCTCGCGGAAGCGGATCTGATCCAACGCAGCGCCACCCGGGCTCACCTTGGCATCAAAGGTGTCGCGGCGATTATCGGCCTGGAAGGTCACCTTCACATCAGCACCCCGAGCCCGCGACGTGATCGGCGCAAACACATCCAAGCGACGATCGCTACGCAACACCCGCCCCCGCGACACCCGGATCTTGGCCGGATGCAGATAGCTCGCAGCGCCCGGCAAGCCACACTGGGCAAAGTCGGCCACCGGAGCCACGATGGAGCCCGGCGCAGGCCCCGGGTCGGGCGAGGGACCGGGCCCCGGGTCCGGGTCGGGGTCGGGCCCCGGGTCCGGGTCGGGGTCGGGCGGCGCGGCCTGATACGTGAACGAATCCGAAGAGGTCGCCTCCCCTCCCTCGTTGACCACCGAGATCTTTACGGACTCGGTGCCTGACGGGGCGACGGCGGTGATCTGACCGTAGGAGTCCACCGTGAAGCTCGTCGCCGGCTTGGATCCGAACAGCACTGAGGTCACGCCGTGCGTGAACCCTTGTCCGGTGATCTTCACCGAGGTCCCGCCGGCTGCGGCGCCGCTGGCCGGATCAAGCCCGTCGATCCGGGGCTTCGGGGTGTACAGCTCGGCCGACCTGCCGTCGTTGTTGCCGGCCACCAGCACCTTGCCAC
>JALZIL010000289.1 GCA_030860305.1 Actinomycetota bacterium | reverse complement strand
GGTGAACCGGACGCGTCACAGAATCGGGAAGTGTGGGATGCCTGTCGGAGCGCGTCGACTGAATCGAGCATCGGTGGCGGCCCAGCCGCACCCCTGCGACATCGCCGAGGCGGCGTAGCCGGCGGGTGGCGGCGTGCCGGTCCATCCGGTCCCCGCGGGTGTTGAGCAGCATCGGCCCGGTGGTGCGTCCGTCGACGGCCCGGTCGATGGCGCGGCCGACGCGGGCGGCAGCGGTACCAGAACGACCCGGGTCCCTTTGCCGACAACCCGCAGGACGCGGTGGCCGTGTTCTTCGCCGAGGTCGGCGACATCGGTGCCGGTCGCTGAAGATCCGCATCCCCAGCAGACCGAGCATGGCCACGAGTGCGAAGTCGTTGCGGTTCGCCGATTCGCGGCCAGCGGTGAGCATCGCTTCGAACTGCAGGTGGGTGAGTCCCAGGGTCGGTGACTCTGGCGGGACGGTGGGCCGTCGGACGTACTCTGCCGGCGAATGCTCGAGAACAGCATCGATGACGCAGGTGCGGTAGAAGCCGGCGATCACCGATGTGCGGCGGGACACCGTCGACGGCTTGTACCGGCGGGTCTCCTGCAACCACCGCACGTACAACTCCAGATCTCGCCGCTGCGCCGCGAGCGGGTCGAGATCCCTTGCAGCGCACCAGTCGAGGAAGACCCGCAGGTCGGAGTCGGTGTGCAGCCGCGACTGACCCTTGAACCGGGCCAGGTACGCGGCAATGGCCAACGACAACTGCGGATCGGTGGACGGTGAAGGTTCGCCGAACCCAGTCGGCGCGAGGAGAGAAGTCATCCTCCAGCCTGCTACTCAGCTAACACACCTGACTAGGTCATCGTCCGGTTCCTCCCGGCACGCAGCGGCAGGAAACGGCACCAGCTCCAGCGCAGCATGTGCGGAAGTGATTCACCCCTGCGGAAGTCGAGGGTCGACCGGTTGAAGGCCCGTGATGTTCCAAGCGGGTCGGCCGTCTGCGTGTGCGGGATGCGGCAGAGTCTGGCTATGTCCGGCGTCCCGATCGGTCTGACCGACCTGCTCTCCGTCGTCGATGATCCGCGAGCCGTGGAGGATCTCCGGCGGTACTTCCAGCCCGACCGGGCACCGGAGCGCCCGCCGACCTACTCCGGCAGCCGCTTTGAGTTCTTCGCCGGGGGCGGTGACCGGCCTGAGACCGCGAACCGGATCACGGGCGACGACCTAGTGGCCGTGACGTTGTTGTCCGTGGACGTCCCCGGCGACGTTGCCCTACAACTACTCGAGGGGCCCCTCGGCCCAGCCATCAGTGGCCACCTCGCCCAGATCCCAACTGATGTGTCAATTGGCGAGCCCGCAGCCTCAGGGTTGTTAGCAGTGGGCTCGTCCGCCAGAGCCGTGTGGGATCTGCTGGAAGAGCCACGAGGGATGGGCTGGGTCACCACCAGCAAGCTGCTGGCGCGTAAGCGACCCAAGCTCCTGCCGGTATATGACGGGGTGGTCCGCTGCGCCTACGGCCACCCGGTCGGCTACTGGGACTGGCTGCTGAAGCTGTTCGCCACTGACGACCGCATCCTCAATGAGCGCCTCCTTGCAGTTTGCGAGGAAGCCGGCGTAACGCTCGAGCTATCAGCTCTGCGAGTCCTCGACGTGATCGTGTGGATGAGACACCGGACCGGCCACAGGAGGAACAGGTGCCCTGGTCCGGAGTGGTAGCCCGCGGCGCGACTTTCGCCGCCCGGACCGACACGGCCCGGTCAAGGCGCCGACCCCAACTCGGCAGGGTCAGGCGACCGCTCCTGAGAACACAGGGGCGGGCGTCCTACCCAGTCAGCGGCAGATCCGGACGTTCGTGGGGCGCTCCGCGGCCCGATTCTCGACGTCGGTCGATGGGCACCGCGTGAGGTCATCTGGCGTGGCGAGGGTGGAGGGGCCTGCACAACACCTGTGGCCCGTCCGACGGCGATGAGTCTCGCAGCTGGTCCCGGTCTATACCATCGATCAACCGCACTCGAGGTGGAACGACATGACGGCGACCTACACCTTCGACGTCTTGTCCAGCCTCGACGGCTACGGCTCCTACGCCCCCCGGGCGACTGGGGCGGCTACTGGGGCAAGCAGGGCCCCGAGCTGCTCGAACACCGCCTTAACTCGTTCGGCCATGACCAGCAAATGGTGTTCGGCGCCACCACGTTCCGGCAGTTCGTGCAGCTGCTGGCCGCAAGCAGCGAGGACTCCGAGGTACGTGACCCCTGGGTGACCCGGATGAGGAAGATGCCGGCAACGGTGGTGTCCTCGACACTCGAAGGACCCCTCGACTGGCCGGACGCGACCGTCGTCAGTGGTGACGCCGTCAACGTCGTCGCCCGGCTCAAGGAGAAGTCTGAGGTGCCGCTGCGCTCGCACGGCAGCCTGTCGTTGAACTGGGCGCTGATGGCCGCCGGCCTGGTCGACCGCGTGCAGGTAACGCTCTTCCCCGTGATCACCGGTCAGACCGGGGCGGACCCGATCTTCGGAGGTGCGGCCGACTTCGACTTGGAATTGCTCGAGCACCGAACGCTCGACGGTCACACCCAGGAACTCATCTACCAACCCACCCGCCATTGAGCTCCTCAAGAGTCGAAGAGGGTCCGTCCGCGGCATGAGCGGAGTTTGCCCGCGGTGGTGACCGCGTTGCAGCTCTGCGCAGAATCTCAGCGAGTCCCACATCCAGCGGCGCATCGCGGGTGCGGTCGGCCGGCGGAATCGGGCGAGCAGGAAATTTCGTTGCGCGCGCGCGGTGCCGAGTCTTAGGTGAGCGCCATGACTGCCCCCTCACCAATCTTCGTAGCGGGTACGGGTCGTTCGGGAACATCGCAGCTCGCGGACATTCTTGGCGAACACCCGCAGATCCGCAGGATTCCGATGGAGACCCACTTCATTGTCGATCCGGGCGGTTTGCGAGACCTGGCGGACGCGCTCACATTTCGATACGACCCAATCGTCGGGGACGACGCACTCCGCAGGCTGAGCGACATCCTGACGGTGCGACTGGTCGCCAAGCGCGACAGAGATCGTGGTCATACGGTTCCCGAGGCCATCGGCGAGCGGCACTACTGGGACGCTGTGGGACAGCTGTGGTCGGAACTCGTCGCGTGCAGGTTCGACGAGCCCGTGCGCGCGGCAGGGTTCGGGCATGCCGACTGGGCCGCCGGGCCGTTCGAGCCTCAGAGGCACCGGCGGGCGGTTCCGAGGTACTTCAGCGATCGGCGCGAACTGCTCGAGGTCCTTCGTCGCACGATCGACACGATGTTCGGCGGAGCGGCTGCCGACGCGGGAAAGCCGACCTGGTGCGAGAAGACGCCATTCAACCTTCTCTGCATGGACTTCCTCTGGGAGCTCGTCCCTGAGGCGACCATCGTTCACATCACGCGCCACCCGGTCGCGGTGGTCGCGTCACACGTCGACCAGCCATGGGCGCCGCCCACGGTCGACGGTGCGCTCGCATGGCTCAAACCAGTCTATGACCGATGGCTCGCCTGGAAGTCCGCGGCCGATCTGACGGACAAGCGGTATGTGGAGGTGAAGGCAGAGGATCTCGCCGCCGACTGGCCCGAGCAGCGCCGCGCCCTGTTCGAACTACTCGGTGTCGACAACTTCGCGACCAGGTCGACGTTCCAGTCACACAGCCTGGAAAAACGCAATGACCAATTCGACCGCGGAACCCGCGAGTTCGTCGAACGAACACTCGGCGGTGTTGTCCCAGCCATGGGATACGCGTAGAGACCGCCAGATCCTGACCGAACAGAACCCGACCTCTCCATAGGTACCTCCCGAATGTCGAAACCCCCGAACCGCTGCCGTCGACCCAGTCCCGACACACGCTTCTCGCCAGGACCGCGTTGGTGGTCAGGTGCCGGTGGCCATGTAGGCGGCGAGATAGCCACAGCCTGCGACTCGGCGAACAGACACGGCTCGAGATGCTCACCTCCAATCCGACGCCAGCCGAATTCAGGTCCTCCCCAACGCGGCATGACCGCGCGGCGGTGACCCTCCAACGATCGACGTCGACGCCGAGCTCCGCTCTACGGCGGCAAGCTCAGTGATCTCACCGTCGATGCTCTTGCCGGTGCCGCCGTGACGCTGCACGCTG
>JALZIL010000287.1 GCA_030860305.1 Actinomycetota bacterium | reverse complement strand
CCGTTGGGTCAATCCCAGTGAGCTGGCGATCTTCTCCCGCAGCAGAGTGACGTCGTAGCCCACTCCGCGGGTGCCGATCGAACCGAGATAGGAGAGGTCCTTGCGCAGTTTCGCGGAGTTGACTCCGGCGATCGCGGCGAGTTCATCGGAGGACACGGTGACCGTGCTGTCATCTACCAGCCCGGTGAGCACTCGTAAGTAGACGGCCAGACGGGCCACAGTCGCCTCGGGAATCTCCCCGGGCCGACGCTCACTCACGAAAACTCCTGTGCTGACGGCCGGATCGGACCACCCACGGTAACCGCTTGTGAACGTAAGAACAAAGTCGACCGAAGCCGACAGCGAGGAACGAGCGCGGAGGCGAGCATGACACCGAAGCCGACAGCGAGGAACGAGCGCGGAGGCGAGCATGACACCGAGGCCGACAGCGAGGAACGAGCGCGGAGGCGAGCATGAGACCGCAGCTTGAGCGTGGTCAGCGCAAGGCGGCCCGCAGGCGACACTCCTCCACGCGAAAGTAGCCGTGCTCCTGGCCGTCCACGACGATCACCGGCACCCGGTCCCCGTAGTCGGCGCGCAGCGCCGCATCGGTGTCGACATCCATCTCCTCGAACCGGACCGACAACTCCGCACAGATCCGCTCGAGATCAGCCCTCGCGACGTCGCAGAGGTGGCAGTTCGTACGGGAGTACAGCCGCACCCGGGAACCGTTCACGTAGGACGGATGTCGGCAAAGCCGAGTTCGCGCAGCCGCGCCTTGCTGATCTTGCCGGTCACCGAGCGCGGCAGCTGGTCGACGATCTCGACCGATGTCGGGCACTTGAACCGCGCCAGCTGGGTGGCCGCGTACTGGCACACCTGCGCCTCGGTCAGCTCCGCACCTTCGGAGAGCACCACGACCGCCCGGACGCCTTCTCCCGTCGCCGGATTCCGCACCCCCAGGACAGCCGCCTCTTCGATCTGTGGATGGCCGGCCAGCACGAGTTCGACCTCCCGGGGATACACGTTGAAGCCGCTGACCAGAATCAGGTCCCGGCTGCGGTCGACCAGATGCAGGTCGCCGTCGGTGTCGCGGTAGGCCACGTCGCCGGTCGAGAACCAGCCGTCGGCATCGGGGCCTCCTGAACCGTCCGGCCAGTAACCCAGGAACAGGTTGTCGCCGCGGACCATGATCTCGCCGGTTGCCCCCGCCTCCTCCTCGGGGTCGTCGAATGGATCATCGGGGTCTTTGGCGTCGGTCGTCGGGTCGCCATCGTGGCGCGGGCCTTCGTCGGCCAGCCGCAATTCCACATTCGGAATGGCTTGGCCGATCGAACCGGCCTTGACCCGTCCGGTGGTCAAGGTGGAGCTGAGCACCGGCGCGGTCTCGGTCAACCCGTAACCCTCGTGGACGGCCACGCCCAGACCACGCATCGCTTCGAGGGCATCCGCGGGCAGCGCAGCCGCGCCGCTGGTGGCCAGCCGCACGTCGGCGAAGGCCCGAGCCAGGTGCCCGCGATCGGCCCGAGCCAGCCAGGCCACATACATCGGCGGTGCACCAGGGACGTTGGTCACGTGTTGGTCGGCCATCAGCGACAGGCTCGCGGCCACGTCGAAGCGCTCCATCAGGACGCCGGTGGCTCCGGTGCGAGCGATCATCCCGAGCGCTGCATTCAAGCCATAGATGTGGAACAACGGAAGGGCCAGCAGCACGACGTCTGTGCCCGCCATCGGTGCCGGCCGCAGCAGGGAGCATTGAATGAGATTGGCCAACAGGGCGCGATGCGGAAGCATCGCACCCTTGGGCACACCGGTCGTGCCGCTGGTGTACATCAGTACCGCCAGATCCTCGCCACCACCGACCGGCTCGAACTGACTCTCCGGTGGTCGGTCGTGCCCGGGCAGGTCGAGCAGAACCTCCATCTCCTGCGGGTAGGGGTGCTCCTCCAAGCCGATCGGCTCCGGTAGCTCGGGTCCCGTGATCATCAGTCGAGCCCCTGAATCGGAGAGAATGTGCCCGAGTTCACGCGCGGTGTAGTCAGGGTTGACCGGAAGAACGACCAGCCCGGCGCGCAGGATCGCGAAGTAGGCGACCGGGAAGTGCAGGCTGTTCGCCATCCGCAACGCCACGCGATCCCCGGGGCGCAGACCACGCGCGGCCAAGGCGCTGGCGACCGCGTCCACCCGATCGTCCAACTCCGCCCAGGTGAGGCGCTCGGGCTCTGCGCTGGACAGCCGCCCGGTGGCATCGCTCACCAGCGCCAGGTGGTCAGGGTCTCGCTGGGCGGCTTCGCGTACCAGGTCGGCGACGTTGTTCCGGAGACCGGGCATCAGCACTTCGTCCCTTCTGGCCGACCTCCCTGGCCGACGATGTCCCCCGCGGACCCAAGC
>JALZIL010000227.1 GCA_030860305.1 Actinomycetota bacterium | reverse complement strand
CTTTTTCGGCCTCAAACTGGTCACAGCTCCATGATCGCGAGGTAGTCCACCGTCAGAGTGATCAGCTGGTCCGGTAGGCAAAGCGCGAGTTAGCGAGCCCGCCGGGTCAGTCCAGGAACAGCGTGATGTTCACTATCTCCATCGCGAGGATGTAGCCGGTGATCCCGTTACCGGTGAACTCGAGAGAGCCGATGTCCGAGTTCTGTCTACCGATGTCGTAGCCCTCCTCTTCCAGTGTCTCCCGGAAGAAGTTCAGCACCTCCTCAGCGTCGGCCTCGAAGATCGTCAGCTGGACCTCGGTGTCGGTGACCTTCAGCTCTTCCAACGTGGATCCGGGCGGAATGGAGAACGTCTGGACCGGCCAACCCGCTGGCAGTTCGTAACTGCCGTCGGCACCGTTGGCCCCGCCACAACCGGCAGCAGTCAGCGTCAGCAAGAACACCATGCCCGCGAACCGCAGGCCACCTGTCACAGTCCCCGTCAATTTCAGCATGTTGTTTGGTGCTCCCCGTGTGTCATCAACTGAACTGGGTTGATCCTGGCGCATGTGCCGGCGAAGCGCCATTGACGAGTTAAAGGCTCCAACAGAGTGAGTGCCCGCCACGCAACGTTTGGAGGCTGCCCTGGCCGAGCGCCCGGTCATCAGCTGGATCAAGCTCACTGAACGTGCTCTGCATCCTGCTGCGCCGCAGGGCGGCTACCAGGCCAGAACGGCCGTACGGGACGTGCAGGCTGTGGCAGCCGTCGAACTGAGTCGTCTCTGGCGCTACATCCGGCGATAGGAGTTCGAGCGGGGGCACCGATACGATCATCGGCGATGGCCACCGACGATGATGCGGCCCTGCTGTTCCCGATCGGGCACTGCATCGGCGCTTACTACGACCTGCCAGCGAGCACCGACCACTTCTTTCAGGTTCGAGTCGGACCAGACGTCGTCCGGCTCGACGACGAGCAGTTCGCGATCTGGGGATTGGCGCACGGGATCCCGGACCGGCCTCCAGAGCAGCCCTGGACACGGCAGACAGTGCTGACGGCGGCGCGGCGGGCGGGCATCGCCCATTCCGAGCAGGTTCTCGACGGCCTGGTCAAGGACTATCTGCTCTTCGAGGCGACGCCGGGAACCGATGGTGCAGTTGATTTTGCCCGCCGGCATCGATTGATCCCGTTGATGCTGGGGCTCGGCAATAGCTCCGAGGAACCGCGGCTGTATTCGGTGGGAATGGTCGGCCTGCCGGTGGTGTCGATGTCGGCCATGGCCTACGACCTCTACGAATGGGCCCATATGGACTCCAACCTCTGGCTGGCCTGTCAGGGCGCGGCCGCGACCGCGGTTCGGGTCGGGATCGAGGACCGCTTGGCCAGGGACCCGTTGCTGATGCTGGACGCGTTGCTCGGCACTCTGCATGCCCTGCTCAGCCCCAATGCCGCGTATCTCGACACCAGGCTGGCCAACTGATGAGCGCCGCCACAAGCACATCGTTTCCCGCCGTCGAGGAGTCCGGTGACCTGGAGACCGGCGACCCACTGGTCTTCCCGGTCGGCCACTACATGGGTCCTTTTCACCCGAGCCGGAACGGCCCGGCCAAGCACCACATCGTCCGGGTCGGTTGGGAGACACCGAAACTCCCCGACGAGGAGCACGTGGACATCTGGGCGCTCGCCCACGGACTGCCGAATCGGATCGACACCGTACGGTGGACCCGGCAGGCGATCATCGACGCGGCCAACGACGCGGAGATGCCGGATGCGGCCGGCATTCTGGACAGCCTCGCCGGCCTGGGTCTGATCGCGGAGGTCACGCCGGGCACCGAGCAAGCCCGGGAGTTCGCCGACTCCTACCGGCTGCAGTCCCTGCTGATCGGATTGGGCAACAGCCCCGACGACCCGGTGCTCGACGGGATCGGCCTGGTCGGAATCGAGCCGATCGTCAAGGTCCGCCCGCGAGTGTTCGAGATCTGGCAGTGGGCACATCTGTGGCCGACCGTCTGGGCGGCCTGCGAGGGGTTGGCCTACGTGGCCGGCCAGGTCGAGGGCTCGAATCCTGACTCGGCAGATCCCGAGAAGGTGCTCGACCTGATGTTCGACGCGATGCGGACGCTGATCTCCCGTAACGCCGCCTATCTCGACGTGACGATCAGCCCTCCCGCAGCGAGTCAATCAGCTCGCTGAAACTGTTCGCCCGAGACGCTGGCTCGATGGTGGAGTCGTCGGTGGCCAGGAACAGTCCCATCCGGCAGGCTCACCAGACTCCGGTCACGGCGCCGCACCCTCCTGCAACGAGCCGATCAGCTCGGTAAAGCTGTGCGCCAGGAACATTGGCTCGGCATTGGGGTCACTGGAAGTGTGGAAGACGACCGGCCGATTCCAACCGGTGGCCGCCCAGGAATGGTCGGACTCCCCGCGGTAGTCGAAGCAGAAGAGGTTCCCGTACGGATCGACGGCGAACGGGATGAACTTGCCGAGCAGGGCGTCCGAGTCCTCCACGACGTTGACGAGGTTGAAATCGGCCGGCTCGTGCTCGAAGTGCAGCAGCATCCCCAGTTCGGTGACGGTTCCGTCCGGCAAGGCGATCAACCCGCGATCGGGGCAACCGCCCTGGTGGACGCGGACAACATCGAGATAGTCGGCGGGCAACCTGATCCCGAGCCGGCCCTCGACAGCCGCGATTCGAGCATCGTCCAGAGGCGCCGGGGAGGCGATCGCCCGATCGCGCCACTGCACGGCCTTGCCCTTGTCGCTGCCGTTTGGTCCGACACCCAGACCCGGGGGGACCAGTACGAGATCGGGGCGCTCGGAGGCCGACTCCCGGCGCCCGATGACGCTGGACTCGTCCAGGGAACGGCCGGAGTGGCCGCTGTTCGGGTGGCCGTTGTGCGGCTCGGACCAGGAGCTGTCGGGGCGTTCTGCCTTGGGCAGGCCGGCCGGTTGCTCGGGCGGCAGCACCGGCGACTGCGGCTGCGACTGCGTAGGTTGCGCGGAACTTGGTGCCTGCTGCTCGAGCGCACTCAGCTGGTCGAGGATCTCCGGGATCGGGCGCAGATTCAGCGCCATCACGACCTCGTCGACTTCGGCTGGGTCCAGCATGCGTACGGCGTCGAGCCAATGGCGGACGCCATCGAAGCGCAGCCTGAGTTCGTGGAACATCTCTGCCAACCGGCCGTCCGGTGTGGAGAACGGCCCGTGATGGACCAGCCACCTCAGCCTGTCCGCGTCGAGGTGAGGGACCCGTTCGAGCAGCAGGTTACGTACGGTGTCGGCGACTTGCGCGGCGTGTTCGCGCAGAGCCAATGGCTCTGCGGTCCCGACGAGTTCGGCCAGGACCACGACCGGCGGTGTTGAGTCCGCTGGGAAGATCAACCAGATCAGCACGGGGATGCTTCCCCCGTTGGGGAGCGGCCACTCGAGCAACGCGATCAGATGGCGGTTTCCCCAAGGGTCGAAGAAATCAAGCCACCAGACGACCGTCGGGCGGGTCCCCGGTCCGGCTGGCGGTTGCGGTGGCTCGACCGGAGGCGGCGGTACGGGCGGCGCGACGACGGGAGGAGCAGGAGCCACCGGCGGCGGGCACGGCGGGGGTACGTAGATTGGTGGGCCAAGCGGTCGAGGGGCCGGGGCTGGATTGACCGAATCGTTGGGCTGTGCAGGTGCCTTCGGCTGGTCCGGGGGCGGCACCGGCTGTGTCGGCGACACTGGGTCCTTGTTCGGGTCGGGCACAGTCCGCTCCGGTCCGCGGGGTTCGGCGGGCACCTTCGGTGGTTCGACCGGGGATGGGTGCTGGATCACCGGAACCGGCCACTCGTCGTCGTCGTCCCAGCCGGTGGTGTTCACCTCGGTGCGCATCCGCTTGAAGAAGTCCTCCTCGCTTTCGGTCTGCTCGGACAGAACCTCGCGGATGAGCTCGTCGAGGGGTCCGGCCAACTGATCGACCCGGGCCCGGTGCGAGACGGTCACGCTGACCCGGTTGCTGATGCCGTCCCGTTCAGCGGTCGCCACCGGCTGCCCGTCGGGTCCGGCCGGTACGACGACGACGTCGATCTGCGCTGTACGGCCGTCACGGCTGACGTGGAAGGTGCCCTGTTCCCCCGAGTAAGCCTGTGCCGCTTGATCTTCCGCTGCCGCCCACACCACGGCCTTGGCCTGCCGATATGCCAAGTCCTGCTCGGTGCCAGGCCGCGGCGCAACCTCCGCCGCCGGGTCGTCGGCAGCGGCCGGCTCCGCGGTGGTGTCCGTACTCGGGTCCACCGTGTTGGTCGGCTCCGGCGCAACCACAGATGCCGGGTCGGACAGGGCCGCTTCGACCAGTTCGCTGATCGGTCCGGCGAGCTGATCAACTCGCGCGCCGGGGGAAACCGTCACATGCACCCGGTTGCTGCCCTCGATCCGAGTGGAGTCAGCGACCGGCTGACCGTCCGATCCGGCCGTGCGCTGGAAGATCTCCACCCGTACCTGCCGATCGCCGCGCTCGATCAGGTAGCTGCCGGTCGTTCCCTCGACGGACTTGATCGCGGCTCCCGCGTCGTGCGCGGCAGCGAAGATCAGGGCACGTGCCTGACGGAAACTCAGCGGTGCGCGTGCTTGGTCAGCCGGCGAGTCGGCGGCAGGGACTCCGCTCGGGTCAGCACCCGCGGCAAGGAGTCGATTGAAGGTATGCCGAAGTGTCTGATCGAACGTCACACCGTCGATCAGGTCACCTGCTGCCACGGCGACCTCGATGACCCCGTCCTCGGCGCTGAGCGTGGTTACCTTCGCAGCGTCAGGGTGGGAGTCCACGACATCCAGATGGACTGTCACCTGACGCTGTCCGAGGGTCAGTCGGAAGTCCCGAGTGCCGTCTGCCTCCAGATCGGCGCCGTTCCTAGCCGCAAACGCTTCCACCAGGGTGCCGATGAGGATGACCTCGCGAAGCTCCGCGCCAGTGTCGCTCGCGGCGGCGTCCGCGAGATCCGATCCTACGTCCGGCTGGGCGCCTACGTCGGGCTGGGCGCCTACGTCGGGCTGGGGCCCTACATCGGGCTCTGGGCCGACATCGGGCGGAGGACTGACACGGGGGCCGAGGCCTTGTGGGAGCTCCGGACCTGGTGTGGGATCGGGGGTAGCTGTGCTGTCCCTAAGCAGTTCGGTGTCGCCGCGCAGCAGCGATTCGATCAGCTGAATGATCATGTGCTTCGACAGGTTCGCCGCGGAGCCGGGAGAGACGACCACGCGGAGGTGGTCAGCACTGAGGACATCGACGTCGGCAACCGCCTGGCCATCGGTCGCGACGCTGCGCACGTCGATGCCCACGTCCACCTGACGATCGCCGATGGTCACCCGAACCGTGTCCGCGCCAAGCCTTTCCGACGTCGCACCGGCGAGATGGGCCGCGGCCTCCACGTACTGCCGAGCAAGAACGCGCTCCTCCAGCTCCCCGCCGCGGCGAGTCGCCAGGCGGAGCTCTTCGGCCGGAGTAAGAAGGCCCCGACGCTTCACCGGGCCATCCCCGGAACCGTGCAGGCCCAGTTCCTCGGCAAGTGCGTTCTGCCAGCGCTTCGCGAAACCTGCGTGCCGGTCAACTGTGGCGTGCAACGAGAACTGGGCCAGCAGTCCCGCCATCCGGAACTCAGCGAGCCCGCGCCGGTCGGCGGCGGTAAGTCCGGACTCGGTGACCGCGCGGCTGGGGGCTCCGGGCTGAAGTAGGGCTGGTTCGCTCGGCGCCCGATC
The DNA here is from genome assembly GCA_030860305.1 of Actinomycetota bacterium. The sequence goes on along the minus strand of JALZIL010000227.1, from coordinate 6,361 downwards.
GCCGCGGGCCATCAACTCCGCCAGCGCACCCGCCAGGCCGATCTGAATGGCGGTGTTCGACTGCCGACCGTCGAGTGTGATCGTGGCCTTGCCGTCGGCGATGGTCGGCACGGCAACCACACCTGAGGGCAGGCTGCCGACCTCGATCCGTACGGCTCGCGTGCTTCCGTCAGGAAGCCGCAGGCGCACGATCGGTGATTCGGTCGCCGTCGTCGTCGGCAGCAGGCTCAGATCCAAACCGGTTGCCGCACTGAGCCTGGAGCCGTCGGGGTGCGGATCGGCGGCCCCCCGGTTTGGGTCCAACGCCGACCCGAGCGCTTGATGTACCCGCGGCGGATCGTGCTCGCCCAGACTGTCGAGAAGATTCTCCAGTTCCGAGGCGACCCAGGCGGGCAGTGCGGCGCGGCGCTGCCCCGCAGCCGGCGCACCGAGCCGCACTCCGGCTCGATCGACCAGCGGGATCAGCTGCTGCACAGCCACTTCCCGGCCACCTGGGTCGGCCTGCTGCACCTGGCGTACGGCCTCGGTGACCTCGGCCAGGGCGGCCCGTTCCTCAGCAGTCAGCTCTGTGGCAGCCGGTTGTGCAACCGATTCCGACCAGATGAACGAGGTGACCTCGCGTACGACGGTGCGCTCTGACTCGGCGACGCCGGAGTTGCGATCAAGCCGGATGGACAGCTTTCCGTCGCGGTAGGCCAGCGTCGCCGACACCGAACCGATCCGCTTGCCCAGCGAGAGCTCCACCCGGATCGAGCGCCCGTCGGGCATCGTGAGAGCAAGCACGTTGCCGCCGAGTCTCTGTATCTGCCCGCCGGCCCAGCGAACCGCCCGCTCGACGGCGGCCACGCCGGCTGCCAACAACCGCGCTCCAGGTCCACCAGGCGTAGCGTCCGGCCCGGCGTTGCCGGGCCCATCTTGTGGTCCGCCGTTGCGGGGCCCGCTGGGATCTCCATTCGGGTCGCCAGTCGGGCCGTCGCCCGGATCGTCACCTGGTCCGTCGTCGGGCGGGCCGAAGGAGTCGGCGAGGTCCTTCAGTCTGGCCTCGGCCAACTGCTGAGCCAGGTTCAACGGAGCCAGCCGTACGGCGGTCTGGCCGGCCTCTCTCAGCTTGACCTGTGCGGCGAGCCGGGCGTCGCGCTCGTTCTCCGCATCCGCCGTGGCATCGCCGAGCTTGCGAGCGGCCACTCCGGCGAAGATGGACGCGGCCGCGGCCACGCCACCGAGCAGGGACCCGACCAGTAGGGGTTCGTACTCCTCCTGGGTGAGGGTGTCCCACTGGCCGGGCCGGAAGAAGTCGAGGATCCCGAAGGCCGCGGGTCCGAAGATGTTGTACAGCGCCGCGCCGGTGCCGAAAGCAACGAGCGGAGGGCCGATGATCAACGCCGCGTAGTCACGGATGCGCGCCTTGGGTTTCGCCCCGAGCTCCTTTGCCTTGCCCTTCTTCCAGTTCCCCTCGGCGGCTGCCATTATCTCGGCGGCAACCTGCTCAGCGTCTTCTTCGACCTGTTCCACCGACGCGGCCTCGTCAGCCGACGGTTCGGACGCGGACGCTTCGTCGAGAGGTTCCTGGGTCTGGCTCCGGTCGCCGACTCGAGAACCCGAGGGAACCGGCACGGCGGAGCCGGAGTCGGCGCCCTTTGCCTGACTCTCGGCACGGTTCAACGCCGGGTCGTCGCGGCGCGACAGCCGGTCGAGAATGTCACGCATCTTCGTCGAAGACTGCAGCACGTCGTGGTGGATAGCCCGGTTGAGGGCGGCTTCGATGGCTGCGCGCCGCTGATCGAGCAACTCCGCTGTCAGTCGGGCCTGCTCCTTGTCGACTTCGGTGCTGCTCTGTACTTCCGCTACGTGTTCGGCCTCGAGGTCCAGCTGGCGCTGGGTGGGCTTGGTGTGGCCTCGCTCGAGGAAACGCTCACGGGCCTCCTGTCCGGCGTTGAAGCTCCGCTCCGCGATCGCCGCTATCGCGCCGACGGCGAGCGGAGTAACCCCACTGATCGCAGAGCGCAGCAAGTTTGCCGCACTTGGAACTTTTCCAGCGAGCAGATCCGTGCCCAGCAAGATCCCCGGTATGCCAAGGGCGAGCGGCAGCACATTGAACAGCGTCTTGGCCTGATGGACTCCCAGGGAGGGAGTTTTCGACAGCAGCGGGTCCCTGACCTCCAACCGATCGAGCAGGGCGCGGTCCAAGGCGTTTCGTCGGCGCTGGCCACCGTAGGCGTCGGGACTCTCCTCGAACCTGGGCAGCAGGTCCAGGCCGGCCTGGCGCAGCGCGGTTTCGTACTCCCGGACCAGACCACGACGCGACCATGGCTTGCTGGCGTCGAGCGCGTCCAGTTTCTCGATCACCTTCTGGATGCGTTCCTGGTCGGCCGGTGACAGCTCCTTCGCGTTGATTGGGCCGTTCGTCGGACCAGGCAGGAGTTTGTGCGTCACCTCTCCGGTCGCTGGATCGCGCTGCACATTCTCGGGGGGCGCGAACGGCCGGCTACCCAGGACCTGGTCCAAGGCGGACAACACGGCCCGAGTGACGGTGGGTCCGGTTGCCCGGTCGGCGATCTGCACCTCGTAGTGGCCGGGTTTGCCGTCGCTGCCCTCGACCCAGCGCGCGGCAGCGATGACCGAGTTCTCCGCGCTCAATTGCTCGGACGCGACGCCGACGACCTTGACCCGTACGGGCTTCTGGTTCTCGTACTCGAGTTCGACCACGCCGTCCTGGTCGGGTTCCGGCGAGTTCAAGACTCGGTCCTCGATCCCCAGCCTGCTCAGGGTCCTGATCGCCTGCTTCTCGACGCGCGCGGCGTCCGCGCGCCGACGACCGTCCGGAACGTAGGTGGAGTCTCGGCGGGCGTCCACCTGCGCCGTGACTTCCGCGTCGGTCGCGGCCCGGCCGGCGACGTCGGAATCCCGCCAGGTGCTGCGGAAGTCCTCCAACGCGGGCGGATCGGCCAAGGCGCTGAGTGACTCCTCTGGATTCGCGGAAGTCAACGCGCGCTCGGCCTCGACCACCCAGCCGGCCAGCGCCTGCCGGTAGGCCGCCTGTCGATCCAGCTCGGCCTGCGCCCGCCGGGGGCCTCGAAGTTGCTCGTCCAGACGCATGGCCACGTTGTGCTCTTTGCGTCCGGTCTTGGCGTCCTCGTTCGGATTCTCGACGATGGCGCCCATCTTGGAGAACCATCGTTGACTGAAGGCTGTGACGACCCCAGCCGCCACTCCCGCCCCGAGGAAGTAAACCGGCTGGATCAGGAAGGACGCGCCGAACTCGGCGACCGCGACCTGGTGTGCGGCGAACCCGGCGGCAAGCCCGGCGACCGGACCAGCGACGTACCGTATGAGCCAGGACGACAACGGGGGCACGGTAACGTCCTTGCTGACCCGCTGGCCAGCCGTCGGCTTTACCTTGTTGGTCGCCTCGACCGCGACGTCAAAGGGAATCTGGCCATCGGCTGCAGCCGACAACAGCGGGACGTCGTCCAGGGCGCTCGCGCGCTGACGTGCATGGCGGTCGGTGTCGCGTGAGGTTGATGGCACTTCGGCAGGCTCGGCCCCCGCTTCCGGCGTCGGCCCTGGATCGGTGGCACGGCGATCGACAGCCGTGTGACCCCAGGGGTCGTTGCCGAGCAGCGTGTCGAGCACGGTGACGTGCCGCAGGGTACGAACGGCTCGGTCCTCGCCATGCTGAGCCCGGGTGTCGAGGACCTTACGGACCTCAACTGGCAGCAGCTTGCCGTCCCGCCTGGAGTCGCGCAGGACCGTATTACGGTTGTGCCGGCGTTCGGCGATGGTGTTGACGATCGAGCCGACGATGCTGGAGGCGCCTACGACCGCGGCGACGGTGTAGAGCGCCGGGTTACCGGTCGCGTGCCCGGCGATGGCCAGCGCTGCGGTGGCCCCCCCACCAAGGACGACCGCAGCGAGGGACGCCTTGAGCAGGTAGGGCCCGGCCTTTGCGACTGCCGCGGGCAGCGAACCCACCTGTGGCACGTAGTTATTCAGCTCGCCGACGAGGTCTTGATCGGCCAAGCTCAGCAGACCCAGACGCGCGGTGTAGTCCGGTGACTGGCCTTTGAACTCGCTTGGCTTGTCCAGGTTCTGCTTACCGCCGACCAGACCGAGCGCCCGCATCAGCTTGGCCACCTCACGAGCCGCCTGCCAGCGGTGGATCGGGTTGGCGGAGTCCAGTCGACCGGCCTCGTACCGCAGTTCGGCAAGCCGGGCACGGTCTTCTGTGGAGGTGGCGCTGAGGTCGGGCGAAACCGCCCCCAGATCAACGGATTCCTGCCGTTGTTTTTCGGTCAGACCCTTGTCGGTGAGTACGTCGGCCCGGTTCGGATTGCCCTCGATGATCGCCGCGGCTTCGGCGATAGCGTGGGCCAGCGCCCTGGGTACGGCCCTACCAAGCGTCCGATCCGAGATCCGGATCCCGACGTTCCGCGTGTCCAGGTTGACCCGGCCGAACCCAATGTCTGAACCCCAAGCGGCGGCGGCGGTAGCCCGGATCGTAAAGAGCTGCCCTGCCCCTTGGTCGGCCTTGCCGGCTGTTAGAACCTCGTAGGATCCATCATCAAGTTTGCGGATGCTGGTGACGCCGGCCGCCTCGGCCAGCGTTTCCAGAGTTCGGTCGATCTCGGCTCTGACCTTGTTCGGACGCGGTAAGAGCGACCTCAACCCATGGAAGGCGGGGCGCAGGGGCGACGGCAGGCCGACGAAGGTACGACGCGACAGATCGAGGGGGACAATCTTGAACGCCTCGACCTGCGGCGGTCCATCGTCCGATGTGGGCTGGTCGTCGGGCGGGTCATCGGGCGGCTCGTTGTCATTCGGCGGCTGGTCGTTAGGTGGCTGGTTGCCCCCCGGCGGGCCTTGCTCGGGGCCCTGATCGGATGGGCCGTGATCCGATGGGCCCTGACCCGATGGGCCCTGACCCGATGGGCCTTGATCGGACGGACCCTGATCCGAGGGGCCCTGGTCTGGTGGACCCTGCTCTGGTGGGGCTTGATCGGCCGGCGGCAGGTCGCCGAGCGCCTCTCTGATCCGCTGCTCGATCGTGGGCTGCAAGGGTGCCAACACCGCACCGTCGGATAGCAAGACGCGTACGACGTCGGTGTCGGCTGACCAACCCGGTCGCCAACGATTGGCGACATCGACGCGAGCCACCACGTCGTCATCGACGGCCGGTACGACAGCCCGCACGTCGACGTCGAGAACTCGTTGGTCACCACGCCGGATCTCGACCCGGTGCTCGTTGATCCGGACCGGGGTGCCGCCGGCTCTGCGGGCCACCTCCTCGACGAACTGCCGGGCCTGCACCACTTCGTCCAGCTCGGCTCCGTGGCGCGCCGCCAGCTCCCGCTCGGCTGCCGGACTCAGGACGCCCCGGCGTACGGTCGGACCGTCTCCCGCGCCGTGCAGACCGAGTTCTTCGGCGAGCGCGCGGTGCCAGTGTTTCGCCTCGCTGGCGCGGGGAGACGACTGGGCGAGCGCAGCGGCCATCGCGAGTTCGGCGAGCCCGCGTAGGTCCGCCGTCGTCAGGTCCGCGCGGGTAATCGGAGCGCTGTCATTGCCTGGGCGCAGCACGCGCTCCCCGGTCGGGGCGCCTTGGTGGCGAGCCGCCAGCTCCGCGAGTGCACCGGCGACGGCGATCTGGATGGCGTTGTTCGTCGCCCGGCCGTCGATGGTCACGGTGGCCGCGAGCAACGAGCCCGAGGCCCGGGCAACGATTCCGGCGCCGGGTGTACCAACTTCGAGCCGTACGGATCGAGTGGTCTCTGCGTCCAGCTGTAGCCGCAGGAGGGCCGGGTCGGCCGGGTCTTGCCTGATGTCAAGCCCGATGGATGCCGCGATGTCGTCCAGATTGGCCGTCGCCGCCCGTACGGCAACATCGGCGTTGAGCGCATGGTCGTGGACATCAAGCGCGGCGGCCACGTCGGCGGGCAGTAGCGCCCGTCGGGCTGCGGCGTCCGGGGCGCCCAGCCGGAGCCCGGCCTGGTCCATCAGTCGGGTGACGCGCTGCGCGAGGACCGCGCGACTGATCGGGCCGGCGTGCTGCGCCTGCCGCGCTGTCTCGGCAAGTTCAGCGATGGTGCCGTGGTCGTCCACCGTCAACGCGGCCCGCGTGGCATCGGCGTCGAGCGGAGACCGACTCAGAGTCGGGGCTCCTTGCGGCGCACCGACTTCAGCCATGATGAAGGAGGCGAGTTGTCGTGCCACCTGAGTCTGGGACTCGGCGGTTCCGGTCTGTCGATCGACGGTGATCGTGACCGTGCCATTGCCGGCGGTGAGGGTCACCGGCGCGGCGTCGGCCGTTTCGTCCACCGACAGGTGTACGCCCAACGTCCGGCCGTCGGGGAGGGCGAGACTGAGC
>JALZIL010000255.1 GCA_030860305.1 Actinomycetota bacterium | reverse complement strand
GCCCAGCGACGAGCAGCCGACCGCGAAACAGACCTCGGTGACGCTGAGGTCGCCACGACGCAGCAGCGCCATCGCGCGCTCGATGCGCCGCGTCATCAGATAGGCGTACGGCGACTCGCCGTAGGCGAGCCGGAACTCGCGACTGAGGTGCCCGGCCGACATGTTCACGCCGCGGGCTAGCGCCTCGACGTCCAGCGGCTGCGCGTACTCCCGGTCGATCCGGTCGCGGACGCGCCGCAGCCGGGCGAGGTCGCGCAGGTGCTGCGCCGCGGCTGGACTGCTGGTCACCGGCGAGATCGTGCCACCTCGCACCGGAGTTTCCTAGCGCCGCTGACGTCCCACCGCAATCCGTGTCCGCTCAGGCCTGTTCTACTCCGCTTTACGTTCCCGACCCGTTCAGGCCCTGAGGTATCCGCCACTCGTCCCACGTCAACACAACTCGTTAGCAGTCAGGTAGGAAGCAGCCGCATGCCGGTAGATCTGACCGCAGCCCGATCGAAGGTAACCGTATGCGCACACCCAGCTGAGTTGCCGAGTTCCCTTATAAGGGCGTCGGCGAAGTCCCCGTCGGACGCGACCCGGGTCAGGGCGCGTCGGACCGCATCAGGCTTCTCGAGGTTGATCTCACTCGATTCCAGCAGCCCCTGCAGGACCCCGGCGGCGGATGTTAGATCTGCCCCGTACGCGCGCCGGAGAACCCAATCGATTTCCACCAGGACCACCGTGCTCACATGGCCCTGGTTGGACTCGCCTAGGCTCTCGAAGACTTGCGTGGCGACTGCGGCTTGGGCAACATCATCCTGAGCCACATATATCGAATCACGACGTTGGTGTCGAGTCCGATCATCGCCAAGGCTTTCAGCGGAACCGGCTAGGACTGCCTCGTCCATCTGCTCCAGGGTCACCGCCGATCCATTGTTCGCGATGCTTCCCTTCAGGGATGTCACGGAGCGGATCTCCGGAACCAACTCATAAGCGCCGGAATCCGTCCGTACGAAGTGCACTCGTGATCCAGACCGCAGGCCGAGAGCTTTCCGTACCTCGGATGGCACGGTGATCTGTCCCTTACTTGTAACGGTGGCGGTCGGCATGATTCCTTACCTCTTGGGAAACCCCTTACCTGAGGTAAGGCGTCGCAAGCCGGGTCAAATGGTCCAACGGTCCGTTATCACTGGCGCGTTGGCGAGGGCAGCCAAGAGAGCCGTCGGGTCATCGGTGGTCACCAGGTGAGCCCGTGAGTCGGCCGGCAGGAAGCCGTCGGCGACCATGTGATCACAGAAGGCCAGTAGGTGGTCGAAAAAGCCGGCCACGTTCAGGAGGCCGATCGGCTTGGCATGCAGGCCGAGTTGGGCCCAGGTCCAGACCTCGAAGAGTTCCTCGAGGGTGCCGATGCCGCCTGGCATGGCGACGAAGGCATCGGCCTGTTCGGCCATCCGGGCCTTGCGGGCATGCATGTCGGGCACGACCTGAAGGTCGGTTATCCGATGATGTGCGAGTTCGCGATCCATCAGATTCTGGGGGATCACGCCGATGACCTCTCCCCCGCCTCCAAGAACAGCATCGGCCAGCACGCCCATCAGGCCGACGTGCCCGCCGCCATACACCAGCCCATGGCCCTGCCGCGCCAACTCGGCTCCGAAGTGCCTAGCGGCATCGACGTGGACCGGTCGCCGGCCTGCCGAAGCACCGGTGAACACACACACTCGCACTCCACTGACCTCTTCTCTCGTGGGTTGTGACCCACCTACCCTGGCGGTCGGGTAGAGCCTGTTGCTCGGCAGGCGCGCCTTGGTCCGTGACACCATGAATGTGTGGACGATAGGGCGGGTCGTCACGATGACTTGACAGCGCGCGTCTTTGACGCAGCGCTCGTGGTGATGATCGTGGGGGCAACCTGCGTTCTCGCCATGCAGGCGGTCAGCGGCGACTGGTTCCCCCCCGACGTGTCGATCAGTCAGTACGGCGTAGGAACCGACGGCTGGACGCTCACGGTCACCCTCCTGTGCCTGGCCGCCGCCTCGGCCCTCCTGCTATGGGGTGCTCACCGGCTGGGAGCCGCTCGACACTGGAGGGTCGTCGTGCCGTGGACGGTCTGGATCCTCGCTCTGGTTGTGATGGCCTTTGTCCCGGCCAACGAATGGCCGGCACCGTTGAGCTTGACCGGCCAGATACATCAGGCGGCCGCTGTTCTCGGGCTGTTCGTGGCGCCCATCGGCGCGATGCTGATGGTCGGGGTCGGTGCGCGACATCACGGACCTACCGACGGTAAGACAGGCAGACGCGCTGGAGCCGTCGCCGTGGGCAGCGCACTGCTGGGGTGGTTCTTCTTGGTGCTCCTGCTGCTGACCAATATCGACATAGACGTGACCGGGCTCGGCTACCAGCGGGCGTGGTCGCTGCACCAGACCATCGCGGTGGTCCTGGACATCATCATGGTCTTCGCTCTGATCATCAGCATGCGAGCCCGGGCGGCAACCGCTCGGATGCAGTCCCAACCGTCGCCGGTGCCGTCACCGGCGACTTCCAGGTCCGTATCGCGGTGACCCGCGCCTCCCGCGGGCCGGCGCCCCGTTTTTCCTTTCTGGACAGCCCCACACCGTTGGCTTTTGTCCACCGTGGCGGCGCGAGCCACGGCGCCGAGAACTCGTTGAGTGCCATCTCGGCGGCCATCGAACTGGGCTATCGCTACCTCGAGACCGATGTGCACACCACCGCAGACGATGTCGCCGTGGTCTTCCATGACCGGACATTGGATCGGATCACCGATCGCACCGGCCGGATCGACCGCCTGCCCTGGGCACAGGTCAAGAAGGCACGCATCGCGGGCTCAGAGCCGATCCCCCGGCTCGATGAACTCCTGGACGGATTCCCAGATCTGCGGATCAACATCGATCTGAAGTCCCCCGGCGCGGTCGCCGGCGTCACCCAGGCGATCCTGCGCGCCGGGGCGCTCGACCGGGTGTGCATCGCCTCGTTCCTCGACGCTCGGATCGAGTCGGCGCGTCGGGTACTCGGACCCCGGCTGTGCACTTCCCTCGGCAGGCGTGGGGTGGCCGCGCTGCGGCTGGCATCCTTCTCGCCACGGGCCAGCGCCATGCTGCGCGTACGTGCTGCCTGCGCGCAGGTGCCCATGTCGGTGGCCGGACGGCCGGTGGTCGATCGAAGGATGCTCGACACGGCGCACGCCCTGGGCATGCAGGTCCACGTCTGGACGCTGAACTCGCGGTCAGAGATCAGCCATGCCCTGGACCTCGGCGTGGACGGCATCATGACCGACGCGCCGAGGGTGTTGCGTGACGTACTCGAGAGCAGGGGGCAATGGCGAAGCAGCTGAACGGCGGTGTGCCGGATTGGGTTAGCCGACAGAGCACGATAGCCGCGCAACCGCTGTGGCCGGCGTGGGGCGCTCTGCTGAACCATGGCGCTCCGCTGGCCAGTCTGCCTGGCCGTATCACGATCACCGGCAGCGTCGATCCGGCCCTGTTGGCCGGGCCACTCATCGTCGTGGCCAACCACATCGGCGATTACGAACCGATCGTGCTCGCGCCTTCGCTGTACAAGGTCGGGATCCGGCCCCGCTTCCTGGCCACCAAAGGGCTGATGACCGCCAAGGTCCTCGGACCGTTGTTGGAGCGGGCCGGTTTCATTCGCGTCGACCGGGGTAGCGACGACGCTCGGCATGCAATGACCGTGACCGACAGTGCGCTGCGCAACAACGGGCACATCGTCGTCTACCCCGAGGGTCGGATCGGACTCGATCGTGACCTGTGGCCAGAGCGTGGACGCAGCGGAGTCGCCCGGATGGCGCTGCGCTCCAGGGTTCCGGTCATCCCGGTCAGCTCGTGGGGCGCTCACGAGGTGCTGTGTTACGCCGACGACCGGCGCAAGTTGAACACTTTCGCCCGCGCGATGTGGCAGCAGCCGTTGATGCAGGTCAACGTCGGGACTCCGGTCCCGCTCGACGACCTCGTCGCGACCCGGATGGGTGATGCCAACCGGGCTCGCGAACGGATCATTGCGGCTATCACGATGCAGCTTCAGGAGCTGCGCCGGGGCGAACCAGGTCGCCCCCGATACCTGGACCCGACCCGACCCTGCCCCCAGCAGAGCACAGCTGCCTTCCCCGGCGGCCACGTGCCTGACGATCTGCGTGCGTTGATCACCGCAGCCCGAGACACCCCCTAGGCTTTCGATCCATGGGGACCGACATCGACGCCTTTGCAGATCTGACGTGAGTACAGCCGCCGTCGATCGAGATTCGGTCGAGGCACCCGGCGGTCGAGGGCAGGTGGGGGCCTGGGGGCTGTGGGACTGGGGATCGGCGGCCTATAACGCCGTCATCCTCACCTTTGTCTTCTCGGTGTATCTGACGGACTCGGTCGGCGCGGACCTACCTGGCCCGATCAGCGCGAACAGTTACCTAGCCTGGTCGATCGGGATCGCCGGGTTGTTCATCGCCGTACTGGCACCGGTCACCGGGCAGCGCGCGGACGCCGGTGGGCGCCGCAAACTTTCGCTCGGGTTCTGGACCGGGCTGGTCGTCGTCGCCACAGCTGGTCTGTTCTTCGTGCGCGACGAGTACTCCTATCTCTGGCTCGGGCTCGTGCTGCTTGCCCTCGGCTCGATCTTCTTCGAGTTCGCCTCGGTCTCCTACAACGCGATGCTGCGCCAAGTATCGACGCCGGACAACATCGGCCGGGTCTCCGGGTTCGGTTGGGCGATGGGCTATTTCGGCGGAATCGTGTTGCTGCTGCTGGTCTACGTCGGGTTCGTCACCGGGGATGGAGACACCAGAGGCGCGTTGGGGATCAGCACCGACGGCGGCCTCAACATCCGGATCATCGCGCTGGTCGCCGCGATCTGGTTCGCGCTGTTCGCGATCCCGGTTCTGCTCAAGGTCCCGGAGACGCCCGGGCTGCCCAAGGAGAAACGGCTCGGCTTCTTCGCCTCGTACCGGAAGCTGTTCGCTGATCTGAAGGAGCTCTACCGTACCGACCGGCATACGGTTTACTTCCTGGGGGCCAGTGCCTTGTTCCGTGACGGTCTGGCCGCCATCTTCACATTCGGCGCCGTCCTGGCCGTCACGGTGTACGGCATCAACGAAGCCGACGTGCTGATCTTCGGCGTTGCGGCAAACGTGGCCTCGGCTCTCGGAGCGATCCTCGGCGGTCGACTGGACGACCGGATCGGCCCCAAGGCGGTGATCATGGGTTCGCTGGTCGGGATGCTGGTCAGCGGCGGCATCCTGGCCTTTTTGTCCGGCCCGACCGCCTTCTGGATCTTCGGACTGGCGTTGACCCTGTTCGTGGGACCAGCCCAGTCGTCCTCGCGTACCTACCTTGCCCGGCTGACCCCGCCCGGCAGGGAAGGGCAGATGTTCGGGCTCTATGCGACCACCGGCCGCGCGGTGTCCTTTCTAGCGCCGAGCCTGGTCGGCTTCTTTACGTTCGCCTTTGACTCCGACCGGGCCGGGATCGCCGGCATCCTGGTGGTTCTAGCGGCGGGAACGATCGCGCTCTGGGGGGTACGACCGCCCAACCCCGACCGGGACGCCGCGCACGCCGCACCAGTGACCCGGGAGCCCTGACCTCTTCTCGACTCGTCGATTGGCTGCCGTCGGCGACACAGCCGATACGCGCGCGATGACGGCGCCCGACCGAAACTTTGGTTGAACAGGCAATCCACCGAGCACTCGGTGTCCGAATGTTGTGTGGGGATTCCGAGAGTTGATCTCATTGGCCAATGGGAATCATCCCGGCCGGTGGGACGTTGGCTCCAGTAGCACAGGGAGGGAACACAATGGGAGAGCGCTCATTGCGCGGTAGTCGGCTCGGCAGCATCAGCTACGAGACCGACCGCAACGCCGAGCCCATCGCTCG
>JALZIL010000248.1 GCA_030860305.1 Actinomycetota bacterium | reverse complement strand
GTGGACGACTCATCGCTGTCGGGCAGCGCCACCGTACGGGAGGCGCTCGAGGCCGGCGAGATCGACATGTACTGGGAGTACACCGGTACCGGTTGGGTGAACATCCTCGGTAACGACACCACCGACGTACCCGAGGACCTGTTTACGGCGGTCGCCGAAGCCGACGCCGAGAACGACATCGCCTGGTTGCCGCAGGCCCCGATGGAAGACACGTACCGGATCGCGATCACCTCCGAGTTCGCCGAGGAGAACAGCCTGGCGAACATGAGCGATGCGGCCGCCTACATCCAGGAGAACCCGGACGACGGTACCGTTTGCGCGGCCAGCGAGTTCATCAACCGCGATGACGGTCTGCCGGGCCTCGAGACGGCGTACGGCTTCGAGTTCAGCGAGGTTGTCGAAGTCGATCTCTCGCTCGTCTACACCCAGGTCGGCGACACCTGCAACTTCGGTGAGGTCTTCTCGACCGACGGCCGCATCATTTCCAACGAGTTGGTCGTGCTCGAGGACGACGAGGAGTTCTTCGTCAAGTACAACGCCGCTCTGACCTTGCGGCAGGAGACCCTCGACGAGTTCCCGGCCATCGAAGAGATCATGGCGCCGATCTCCGAGGCGATCACCAGCGAGGTGATCACCGAGCTCAATGCAGCGGTCGACGTCGACGGTGAGACCGAGGAGGACGTGGCCACGCAGTTCCTCGAGGACAACGGGTTCCTGGGCTAGACCGCACAACCTGACCGACCCGAACGGGGCTCCCTGATCAAGGGGGCCCCGTTCGTACGTCCGGTGATCAGGTACCAGGTGACTTGATCATGACTAGACTGAGCACTCGGGAAAGACGACCCGGAATTGGGTGAGCATCATGCCGGTCGGACTGGTTCTGCTCCTCGCGTTCATCGCCGTGCTGGTCATCGGCTGGCTGGTGATGGCGTATAAGTCGCCGCCACCGAAGCGCCGGAACAGTGCCGACTACCGGCATCAGCAGTCGGAGAATCCCGACTACTCGACGCCCAGCGGCGGAGGCCAAGGCGGCATTTAGGGCTGCAGCGCCATCCGGACGACGGGTCAGAGGTCTGTGCTGCTCTGCGAAGAGGTCAGCCGGGTCGACAGAAGCGGATTGCGGCCAACGCCAGCGTTTGCGCGGCGATCACCAGGTGGTCGATCGGGACGTACTCATCCGCCGTATGCGCACTCGAGACATGGCCGGGGCCGAAGACCAGGGAAGGAATCCCGGCACGCGTGTACGTCGCGCCGTCGTGCCAGAAGTCGCAGCCGAACAGGCGCCCGTGCAACCCCAGATACTGAAGGGCGTCCTGCACGGCGCGTACGACCGGTTCATCCGGCGAGATCTCCGCCGGCGGTACATCGATCGACCAGGTCACCTGAGGCGGGTGCGCGGCCAGCCATGGATCCCCCGCGGTGGACCGGTGCAGCCAAGCTGCGAACTCTTCTTCGACCCTGGTGCCATACCCGTTCTCGTCGGCCTGACCAGGAAGGTAACTGATGTGGCACTCGATCCGACACGCGTCGGCGTAACTGACCAGCCACTGACCGCCGGCAATCGTCGTCGCGACCACTGTGCCGGCCGGAAGATACGGGTGTTGGTGCTCGGGCTCGTCCCGCCAGGTCTCCCGTAGCCGAACCACAGCCGCGAGGACCGGCGCGGCTTTCTCGATGGCGCTGATGGCGCCAAGGGATCGCCAGTGCGGCTGCACGGCGGCTGCGTGTCCGGCCTGGCCTCTGATGTGGATGGAAGGCAGCAGGCTGCCGCGGCAGGCGATGCCCAGGTTCAAAGCCGTCGGCTCGGCAATGATGCAGGCATCCGCCCGTACGCCGTGGGCGAGCGTGGCAACACCCCCGGCGCTGGTCGACTCCTCGTCGGTGACGGTGTTGAGCAGGAGATCGCCGCCGAGTTCGATGCCGCAGCGTCGCAGGGCTTCGGTGGCGTAGATCATCGCGGCCACGCCGCCCTTCATGTCCGCAGCTCCGCGGCCGATCAGCATGCCCTCCCTGACCGTTGCCACGAAAGGATCGGAGTTCCATGACCCCATCGGCTCGGGAGACACCGTGTCGATGTGACCGGACAGCAGCAGGCTGCGGGTCGAACTCCGCCCCCGCACTCGTCCGACCAGCTGCGGGTATCCCTCCCAGTTGAGTTCGTTCGGAATTTGGCGCGACTGATCCAGGCTCTGCGCTGCCGGCTCCCAGATGTCTACCTCGGCGCCGACGGCAGACAGCCTCTTCCCGACGTACTCCTGTAGGTCTCGCTCCTGTCGTGCCGGGCCGACACCGTCGCGCGTGGTGGTGTCGAATCCGATCAGGGTCGTGACCAGATCGACGAGTTCGTCGCGACCCGCCGCGATGGCCTCGAGGACGCAATCCTCGGCGGCGTCCCGAGCGACGGGAGCCTGCCGTGCGGCGACGTCACCGATGGACATTCGACTCCTTCTCCGTTGGCATCCCTGAAACGACCTCATGGGAGAGTCGCTGGCATCCCTCGTTGCATATGCTGCAAGCCCGATAGGGATATTCGCAGCAACGGGTACCTGCAGCAAGCGGAAGAGAGCAGCCGACAATGGCGAATTCTCGTGTGGTCAGCCGCGATCCGGTCACCGGCACGGAGGTCTACGTGTGCCAGGCCCTCGACGCGGCCGAGGTGGCGGCCGCGGTGGCGCGGGCGGTGGCAATCGCACCGCTCTGGGCGGCGACGGAACTGACCGTACGAAGCGCTGTGCTGAGCCGGTTCGCCGACCTGCTGGATGCCGGCAAAGCGGAGTTGACCGAACTGATCGTGGCCGAAGTCGGCAAGCGCTACGAAGACGCACGCGGCGAGGTGGAGTGGACCGCGCTTTCGGCTCGCTGGTACGCCGAGCACCCACCAGTCGACGAGACAGTAGACGGCGTTGCGGTACAACGGGTTCCGCTCGGAGTGATCGCGGTGATCACTCCGTGGAACGTCCCCCTCGTCACGCCTGCCTGGAAGTGGCTGCCGGCACTGATGGCCGGCAACACGGTGTTGTGGAAGCCCTCGGAACTCGCCAGCGCAATAGCGGCACGCGCTACGGAGTTGCTGGGCGCAGCCGGACTTCCCGACGATGTGTTGCAGTTCGTTCCCGGTGGAGCCGACACCGCGGTGGCGCTGTGCGCCGACGCCCGGGTCGTCGGAGTTCACTTCACCGGCTCCACTCAGACCGGCCGGGCCATCAATGCACTGGTTGCCCCGCGTTTCGCCCGGGTGGCACTCGAGATGGGTGGAATCAACCACGCGATCGTGTTCCCCGATGCCGACCTGGACCAAGCGGCAGAGGCGATCGTCGCCTCTGCGACAGCTCTGGCCGGACAGAAATGCACAGCGGTACGTCGGGTACTGGTGCATTCCCAGGTGGCCGCCGTCCTCGTCGACCGGCTCGTCGAGCAGATCGAGGCACTCGTCCCAGGGGCCCCGTCCGATCCAGCCACCACCCTGGGTCCGCTAATCACCCGATCCGCGTGCCAGCGGGCCGAGGAAGCAGTACGCAGCGCCCAGCAGCAAGGCGCGCGGATCGCGGCCCGATCTCCGACATTGTCGTCAGCTGGGACGTCGTCGTCAGCTGGCTCCTTCTTCGCCGCGACCCTGCTCGTCGGTGTCGCAGATACCGACTCCCTAGCCGTCGAAGAGGTCTTCGCGCCGATCCTGACCCTCGCCGAGTTCACCGACTCCGAGGACGTCTGGGAACGCGCTGGGGCCAGTGGCTACGGCCTGTCCGCCGCCGTTTACACCCGGGATCCCGACGTCGCCGCTGCTGCGCAACAACGCGTGAGCGTAGGAGTGCTGGCGCTTAATCGGCGCAGCGACGCGGTAGGTCTGGAAGCTCCCTTCGGCGGGCGCGGGTTGTCGGGCAATGGCTTCCCGGAGGGCGGTATGTACGCGTACGGGGCGGTGACCGACACCGTGGCGGTGTACGGGCTGGACACGCTGGGACCTAAGGCATCGCTGTGAGGCTCACTCCGACCGAGCAGGATCGGCTGGTCATCTCCACCGCGGCGACACATGCCCGACTCGCGCTGGAGCGCGGATTGCAGCTATCGGCACCCGAGGCGATCGCGCTGATCTGCGATGAGATCCACTGGGCTGTCCGCGCCGGCTGCAGCTATGACCAGGCGGTGGCACTCGGGTTCTCGGTACTGCGACCTGAACAGGTGCTTCCCGGGGTGAGCGGTCTGCTGGATGAGATCAGGGTGGAACCGCTGTTCGACGAGGGGGCGCGGCTGGTCATCGTGCGCTGGCCGCTCGGTCGTCCCGACGGCGGGACAGCGCCTGCGGGGGCTGTGTTGGTGCACCCCCGCGACGTCCCGGTTCCATCGGGTCAGCGTCGTGCACTGACGATCCTCAACAGCTCCGAGCGGGTGGTCCGCGTCTCGTCGCACTATCCGCTGCATCTGGTCAACCCGCGACTGCGATTCGACCGCGACGCTGCCCGTGGTTTTCGGCTGGACCTTCCGGCGGGCGACTCGGTGCGATGGGGTCCCCAGCAGCAGCGAACGGTCCAGCTCGTCGCCATCCTTGCGCCCACGGTTGGGGAGAGTGAGCGCTGATGGACCGGCGGGAATACGCGACGCGGTACGGACCGAGCAGCGGAGACCGGGTGCGGCTGGCCGACTCGAACCTGTGGGTTCGGGTCGAGGCAGATCACGTGGGCTACGGCGACGAGCCGTTGTTCGGCTTCGGTAAACCATTGCGTTCTCGGCTGCTGCAGAGCGACCGGGCCGGACGGGACAGCGAATTGG
The DNA here is from genome assembly GCA_030860305.1 of Actinomycetota bacterium. Next base: position 1,046 of record JALZIL010000248.1, on the reverse strand, counting down.
ACCTGCTGGTCGCCGGAGTACTGCTGCTCGACCCGCTCCTCGGCGTGCTGAAGACCAACCTCGGGATCAAGGATGGTCGGGTGGTGGGTATCGGGCCGGTCGGCGGCCGCGCGGTGATCGGACAGGACCTGGTGGTGGGGCCGAACACGTACCCGGTACCGGCTTTCGGGCTGATCGCCACCCCTGGCGGCGTGGACAGCCATGTGCACTTACCCACGCCTCGCGTGGTCCCGGCGGCGCTCGCGGCCGGGGTGACGACCCTGATAACCGCCGGATTCGAGGAACCGCCCTACCTGATGGAGCGGATGTTCGAGGCCTTCGAGAATCTGCCCATCAATCTCGGCCTGCAGGCTTGTGCTCGTACGGCAGACCCATCGAGTTCCGAAGCGGTCATCGAGGCAGGGGCTATCGGCCTGAAGATTCACGAGGACTACGGGGCATATGCCGAGCTGATCGACGCCGCCTTGCTGGCCGCCGAGGCCCACGACGTTGCGGTGTGCCTGCACACCGACGGGCTCAACGAGACCGCCGAGGTCGACGACACCTTGGCGGCCATCGGCGGTCGCACCGTACACGCCTATCACGTGGAGGGCAGCGCCGGAGGTCACCTTCCGGACAACCTCATGCTGGTCACCGACCCGGCAGTGATCTGCTCGTCCACGACGCCGTCCATCCCCTATTCCCGCTTCACCGCGATCGAGCACTTCGCCATGACCATGGCCGTGCACGGCGGGAATCCCGACAATGCCCACGACGTCCTGGCCTTTCGCGAGCGGGTGCACGTCCCGACGATGGCGGCCGAAGGTCCGCTGCACGATTTCGGCGCTATCAGCATCATCAACAGTGACTCCCAAGGTGTCGGCCGGATGGCCGAGACCATCCGGCGGACCTGGCAGCTCGCAGACGCCATGAAGAACTGGCGGGGCAGCGCCGGCGCCGACTGGGGTTCGGACGGCACGCCGGAAGTGCCGTACCGCAGCGGTCCGGACGACAACGCTCGGGTGCGGAGATATCTGGCCAAATACACGATCGAGCCGGCTCTGGTG
>JALZIL010000209.1 GCA_030860305.1 Actinomycetota bacterium | reverse complement strand
GCCGGGGAGAGCCTGAACGTCAAGGGTGCCTACCTGGAAGTTGCCGCCGACACCGCCGGCTCGGTCGGTGTGATCGTCGCTGGCCTGCTCGTGTCCGCAACCGGGTCTGCGGTGTGGGACACGGTCGTTGCTCTCGCGATCGGCCTGTTTGTCGTCGTACGGGCGTTCTCCCTGGGCCGTCAGGTGCTTGCGGTGCTGGGCCAGCACGTACCTGCCGGCGTGGATCCGGACGCCGTGACCGCTGACCTGTCTGCCGTCGCAGGTGTTCAGAGCGTCCATGACCTGCACCTGTGGACCTTGACGTCCGGCATGCATGTGGCCACCGTGCACCTGGTCACCAACGATGACGCCGACAGCCACGGTGTGCTCGATCAGGCCCGGGAACTACTGCGCAGCCACCACGGGATCGCGCATGCCACCCTGCAGATCGAACCGGCCGACCACACCGGCTGCGCCGAACTCGGTTGGTGACCCGGCGCCCCTTTACGCCGGTTCGCTACCCAACCTGCACTTTCAGCACAGTCACAAAGCGGCGGTTGTGTAGCGAACCGCCCTTTTGACTAGCCGCGACCGGTCGGTGGCTCGTCGTCCAGATCGCGATACGCCTCCCCGAGATACTGCGCGCTGTCCCGCGCCCGGGACTGCTCGCCCTCTTCGACCAGGTGGTTGATCAGCTGCTGGGTGTCGTCGGAGTTCGGGATGTTCCGGAACACCTGGGGTGGCCCCTCACCGGCCGATTCGATGGTCAGAGTGCCGGCTCCGATGATCCGGTCCCACAGCGATTGGGTGTACGAAACATCGGTGATCCGGGTCAGCCCGATGTCCTTGCCGTGCCGACTCAGGATCCCGGTCCGCACCATCACCCGGTGCGTGGTGATCACGTAGTGGGTTGTGCGCCAGCGCAGGACCGGGATGATGACCAGAAGGATCAGGACGATGACCGCGAGGGCCAGCACCACGATTCGCAGGATGTCCTGGGCCTCACCCTCCGGGATCACCGCAACCAGGAACGACGCGACACCGACCACCAGGATGAACAGCACCGTGGGGACAAAGACGGTCAGCCAGTGCGGATGCAGGTGCTTGACGACGCGCTCGTCGCCGGCGAGCAGGTTCTCGGGAAAGGGCACCCGGTCAGCATGGCGCACCGACCCTCGACGGCCTACCACCGCAGCGCCTCCTGCCATCGTGATCTTGACCTTATGGCGGCGACACGCCGACAAAAGCCGCCGAAAACCACCCAAAGGTCAAGATCACGAGCGGGAGGTGCTTTCAATCGTCGGGTCGCACGTGCACAACGTCGGCCGCGACGACCGTGGTCAGCGCGCGGTCCTCGGTGCGTATCTGCAGGCCACCGGAGGGATCGATCCCCTCCGCAGTCCCGCGCAGCACGTCACCAGCCGGGAGGTGCACTCTCACCGCCCGTCCCAACGTGGTACAGCAAGGTTCGTACGCGGCCCTGAGCCCACTGGCCTCCGCATCCCCGTCCGCGTCGGCCCAAGCGGTGTACCAGGATTCGAGGGATGTGACGAGCTCGACGAGCAGCGTCTCCCTGGACACCAACGCGCCGTGGGCCAGCAGTGACGTCGCTCCCGTGGGCAGCTCATCGGTGGTGGTGGAGACGTTCAGACCGATCCCGATTGCCACCGCGCCGTCATCGGACTCGGCGAGGATGCCGGCCGCCTTGGCCCGGCCGAGACCCAGCAACAAGTCGTTGGGCCATTTCAGGACGACGTCCACATCGGACAGTTCTCGTACGGCGGTGAGCAGTGCCAGGCCAGCGGCGATCGGCAGCCAGCCCCACGTCGCCATCGGCGGTGCCGGTCGGAGCAGCACGCTGAGCGTCAGCCCGGCGCCTCGCGGACTGGTCCAGCTCCGGTCGAGGCGCCCGCGTCCGCTGGTCTGTTCCTCGGCGACGACGACCAGGCCCTCGGCTGCTCCCTGACGGGCTGCAGCGATCACCTCGACGTTGGTGGACTCGACGGTGGACAGGATCTGCGGCTGCGGCCAGCCCGAGGCTAGGCGCCGGAATCCCCGGTGCAGGACAGCGGCGTCGAGTGGTCCTCGAATGGCGGTCAGCTCGGCTGGGTCGGGCACGCCGATACGCTACGGCGCGTGACTGTTGAGCCAGGCCCCGCGCCGGAACCAGGCCACGACCAACCTGATCTGCACACCACCGCGGGCAAGCTGGCCGATTTCCGGCGGCGGGTGGACGAGGTCTCCGAGGCCGGTCACTCCAGGGCCGCGGACAAGCAGCACGACCTCGGCAAGATGACCGCGCGCGAGCGGATCGAGGCGCTGCTCGACGATGGCTCCTTCACCGAACTCGACGAGTTCGCCCGGCACCGGCAGACCGTGTTCGGGATGGAGAAGAAGCGGCCGTTCGGGGACGGCGTGGTCGCCGGGTACGGCACGGTCGACGGGCGCCCGGTGTGTGTCTTCAGCCAGGACGTGACGGTGTTCGGGGGGAGTCTGGGTGAGGTCTACGGCGAGAAGATCGTCAAGGTCCTCGATCTGGCGATGAGGAACGGCTGCCCCGTCATCGGCATCAACGAGGGCGGCGGTGCTCGAATTCAAGAAGGCGTTGTCTCCCTTGGACTTTACGGCGAGATCTTCCAGCGCAACGTGCACGCCTCTGGTGTGATCCCGCAGATCTCGCTAGTGCTGGGGGCCGCCGCCGGAGGGCACGTCTACTCCCCCGCCCTGACCGATTTCATCGTGATGGTCGACAAGACCTCCCAGATGTTCATCACCGGACCCGACGTCGTGAAGACCGTCACCGGTGAGGACGT
>JALZIL010000179.1 GCA_030860305.1 Actinomycetota bacterium | reverse complement strand
TTTGGTGCCCAAATCCAACGACATCCTCATGCATCCACGGGCATCCGCAGCCGAGCGCGCCGCGACCCAATCGACCGAATTCCGCTTGCTAGAGCCGAATGCGTGGGCTTTCACCTCCCGAACGCCGTCTTGGATCGCACCCAGGAGGTCGCCGGTTCGAGCCCGGCTAGCTCCACCGCCTGGTTGGCTGCTTGTCACCAATTCATGCGCGCGTCCTCCACGACCGGAGCCCCGGATTAGGCTGTCCCTCGGATGCGGATCGCCTACGTCCTCTACCAAGGGTTCACCGCGCTCGACCTTGTCGGGCCGTACGAGGTCATGAGCCATTGGCCAGGGACCGAGGTTCACTTCCTGGCCACCGATTTGGCGCCGGTCCGAGCCGATATGGGCCTCACCGTCTCGCCTACGGACACGCCCGAGACCCTGCCAGACCCTGACATCGTCGTCGTGGGCGGTGCGAGTAATCCGATTCCCGTGATGCGCGATGAGGCATTGCTTTCGTGGGTCCGGCAGGTAGCCGGGACGGCGACCTGGATGGCCTCGGTGTGCACCGGCGCCGGCGTTTACGCTGCCGCCGGCCTGCTCGAGGGGCGCCGCACGACGACCCATTTCGCCTTCCGACAGAACCTGCGGGCGATGGGAATGGAGGTGGTGGCGGATCGGGTTGTCTTCGACGAGCCGTTCGTCAGCGGCGCCGGCGTGTCGGCCGGAATCGACATGGCGCTTGCGCTGACTGCGCGCGTCCACGGTGAGCAGGTCGCCAAGGCCCTGCAGCTCGGGATCGAGTACGACCCGCAGCCGCCGTTCGACTCTGGATCACCCGAGAAGGCCGACGCGGCGACGCGACGGACCGCGCTGCGCCTCGCGCTTGGTGATTACAAGGGCACCGCGGTCCAGATCGCAAGTCACGCCGTGACTGCGCGAGCGCGCCGGCTCGGGAGCACGTTCGGCCGCCGCTGATCGGCCTCACTAACTCCCACTGTGCCGGAACTACTGCTGCAAGTCACAGGCCGCGGAGCAGATTGAGAAACGTCGGGTTCGAAAGCCGCCCGGCTAGCTCCACTCCATTGGACCCCCTGCTGCGGCGGGGTTTCTTGTGCGGCCGGGAGTGGGACAAGCCACAGCTCTAGCTGCCGCCACGAGACCTGGTGCCCATTGGGCCCATTCAAATAGCCGCTTTGCATGGAAAGCACAACGCTCCCGCGCGATACTGCGCGGCGCGATGTCGGAGCATGTGGAGGTCCTGCGAGGTATCTACAGGGAGTGGGCAAGGGGGAACCTCAAGGCCGGTCTTGACCTGCTCGACCCGCACGTCGTTTACGTCAACCGGCCGGGGCTTGTCGAGGACGCCACGTGCTACGGGCGGGAGGAAATGCAGCATTGGATGCGTGAGTTCCTGTCCGCTTGGGAGCGCTATGAGGCCCACGCCACGGAGTTCATCCCCGCCGGGGATTCCATCGTTGTGCGCCTCCGCCAGGTGGCGGCAGGGCGGGGCAGCGGTATCCCCATCGAAGCCGAAATCTTCCATGTCTGGACCTTCCGTGGCGGGGTGGTCATCCGGCTTGAGAGCGTTCCTAACCGAAACGAGGCTCTCGCAACGGTCGGGCTCTCGGGGTAGGTGCTTTGGACGAAAGGCAGAAGCTTTCGTTCCTCGTCCAACGGGGGTATCCGGTCACCCGCCACCCGTACGCGGGTCAGCGAGTCAATACAGGTCCTCAGCGGCGACCAGGCTAGCTGCCCGACTCAATGGAGGGTGGGTCGGTAGGTGAGCTCTTGGATGTGACCGTCGAGCGTCCGGTTCTCGACCAGCTCCAGGTCAAAGTCGGCCGCACCATGGAAGATCGGGTCCAGCCCGGTCTGACCGGTGATGACAGGAAAGAGCGTCACCTGCACGCGGTCGACTAGGCCGGCAGCCATCAGCGCCCGATTCATCGACAGGCTGCCGTGCGAGCGCAACGGCACCTCGGACTCCTCCTTGAGCCGGGCGACGACGTCGACGGCGTCACCGCTGACGACGGTCGCGTCCGGCCAGTCAAGGGGTTCTTCAAGTGTCGACGACACCACGGTTGCCGGCAAGTTTCTCATCCGGGTGACCCAAGGGTCACGCACCTCGGACTCCTCGCTGCTCGCGGCCAGCATCTGCACGAACTGCCGGAACGTGGTGGCGCCGAAGACCATCCGCTGGTCGCTGCCGAACGAGTCAAGGCGGTGTTCGAGCAGCTCGGGGCCCTGTTTGCCCCAGTAGCCGCCCCAGTCGCCCGGGGGGCCGTAAGAGCCGTAGCCGTCGAGGCTGGAGAAGACGTCGAAGGTGTAGGTCGCTGCCATGTCGTTCCCCCTCTAGTGCGGTTGACCGATGTGGGTACAGGCGGGGACCAGCTGCGAAACTCATCGCCGTCGGGCAGGCCGCAGGTGTTGCGCAGGCGCTTCCACTGCGTCACCCACGATGACCTCGCGTGGGCCCATAGACCGACGGACAGGTTGCGCACCCGGCCAAGGAGGATCCGGCCCTGGTGCCCCCCACGAAACGTCCGCATCTGCCGCAGACAGCGTGCGCTGCGGCCGTCCGGATCTGCCGCGAAGAGTGTGCGTTCTGCCCGGTGAGGGATCCTCCATCGACGCAAGCCGTCCTTCGTCCCAGCGTGGAACTGGCCCAGGGTTGACCCGATGCCGGCCGTGGGCCGCTTGCTACCACTGGCGCGACGGTATCGGCCCACGGCTCCACCGGTCAGAATGCCGAGACGGAGCCTGCTGAGCGCTCGTGCCGGCTCAGGGCGCGCAGCACCGCGTCCTGGCCCCGGCGCTGCGCGGCCAGCGCCGCGAGCAGAGCGAGCACGGGCTCGAGCACCTTCGCGCCGAACGCCGGGGCCGCTACGCCGACGCTGCACGCCAGGTCGTCGGTGTGCACCACGATCTCCATCAGCCGCACCACCAGGAAGTCGTCGGTCGGCAGCGCGCAGTCTTGCCACGGCACGTACGTCGCCGGGCCAGCCGCGTGGATCGCCGAGCCCAGATGTTCGCGTGAACGGGCGAGCACCTCGACCGACTCGGTGTGTCCGGCCGAGCCCATCTGGTTGAAGTCGTCGCGGATGGAGGTGTTCTCGGCGGCATCGACCGGCGCGTGCAACCAGTCGACGCGGTCGTAGTGCCCGACCAGGGTCAGCACCTGGGCGTCGGGCGGGCCGGGCGTGATCAGGAAGTCGACCGCGCACTCGGCCTGGCTGACCAGGTGACGCGCCAGGCCGCCGACGGTCATGCCCGGCAGCGCCGACTCCTGCTCCCAGGCGTCAGCCACCTCCGAGGACCCGACCAGGTCCGTGAGCTGATCAACGGCGGCAATCACCGCGGAGCGGTCGAGGGTTCCAGCAAAGGTCAGCGGCATGCCGTCAACTTTGCCACCCATTCGGACGTTCACCGTCCTGAATCTGCCGGCCCACCGGACGATCTGCCAACCGTCTTCCACCCTCGGCGGCTGTGGTTCAACAACTGGCGCCTGATTTCACAGAGGGATCGCTGACAGGGGCGCGTCCGCTCGTGCCGATGATCGGAAGGCTAGAGCGGCAGGCGCGATTGACGGTGTTGATGCGGTTCGGTGTATCCGGCCGGCGCCGGGTCATGCGTCGGACTCCGCCTCGATCGCGTCGAGGTCGCGTACGGCGTAGCGGTGGTGCTCCCACTCCTCCTCGAGGATTGTGTGCAGGCAAGAGAGGGTGGTCTGTTGGTCTTCGGGGGCCCACGGGTTCTTGCGCGTCGCGGCTAGGTCATCTGATGTGACGGTGGCGGGGAAGTCGCGCACCATCGCGACGCGACCGGCCCGGACCTCGAGCACCTCGGCGTACGACGGTGTGACCGTCGTGAAGACCGACATGTCGTTGCCGTCGGTCTCGTACTCGGCGTTCGGTTGACCGATGGGGTGGTATGGCTGGTCGAGCTCCAGGATCGCCCGGCCAGCCACGTGTCCGTGGCCATGACCAGGTGCCGCAGCGTCTGCGCGAACGACCACTCGCCGCCCACCGACACGTCGACCGTGCCGGCCGGCATCGCCGCGACGCGCTCGAGCGTGGCCGCCCATGCGCGCTCAAGCATGG
>JALZIL010000176.1 GCA_030860305.1 Actinomycetota bacterium | reverse complement strand
CCTGGCGGGACCTCTTGTCAGCCCTGAGGGCCGAGAAGTCAGTTCGTACGGCCGTCCTTCCGGTTGGCGACGGCCTGCTGATCGCCGTCCCCACCTAGTCGGCGTGGGCGACCGCGCCCTTGCCCAGGACGACGACGCCGCCTGGTGACATGTGAAAGCGCTCGGCGTCGCGGACCGGGTCGACACCGATCTGGGCGCCGGGGGCAACCACCACGTTCTTGTCCAGGATCGCCCGGCGGATGACCGCGCCCGCTCCGACGGTGACGTTGTCCATCAAGACGCTGTCCACCACGTCGCAGCCCAGGGCCAGGCGACATCCCGGTGAGATGACCGACCCGGACACCGTGCCGCCAGAGATGATCACGCCGGCGCCCACGATCGAGTCGCCGGCGCGGCCGCCCTCGACGAACTTGGCCGGAGGAAGCTGCGGTGGGTTGGTGAAGATCGGCCAGCGCCGGTTGTACAGGTTGAAGATGGGGTGCACGGACACGAGGTCTGCGTGCGCGTCGTAATAGCTGTCGAGCGTCCCGACATCGCGCCAATAACCCTTGTCCCGCTCGGTCTGTCCGGGGACGACGTTGTCCTTGAAGTCATAGACCCGGGCCGCCCTTGACGAGGTCAGCATGGGGATGATGTTGGCGCCCATGTCATGCAATGAGTTCTCGTCGGCCGCGTCGGCGCGCAGCGCATCGAGCAGAGCGTCGGTGGTGAACACATAGTTGCCCATCGAGGCGAAGACTTCGTCCCGGCTGTCCGGCAGGCCGGGTGGATCAGCCGGCTTCTCCAAGAACCGCTCGATCCGGCCGTCGGCGTCGGTGTCGATCACCCCGAACTGTGAAGCCTCCGAGCGCGGTACGCGGATCCCGGCCACCGTCACCCCGGCGTCGGTGTCGATGTGCTGCTGGACCATCTGGCGCGGATCCATGCGGTAGACGTGGTCGGCGCCGAAGACGACGACGTGATCAGGAGCGTCGTCGTAGACCAGGTTCAGACTCTGATAGATGGCGTCCGCGCTACCGGTGAACCAGTGCGGGCCAAGTCGCTGCTGGGCCGGCACGGGCGTGACGTAGCTGCCCAGCAGCGTCGACATCCGCCAGGTGGTGGTGATGTGCCGGTCCAGGGAGTGGCTCTTGTACTGCGTCAGGACGCACAGCCGCAGGTAACCGCCGTTGACCAGGTTGGACAGGACGAAGTCGACCAGCCGGTAGTTGCCGCCGAACGGCACGGCCGGCTTGGCCCGGTCCTCGGTCAGTGGCCATAACCGCTTGCCCTCGCCTCCGGCGAGCACGATGCCCAGGACCCGCGGATCAGCAGCCATGAGCCGAACCTAGCCCGGTCGGGGTTAGGGTCGTCAGCCGTGCGAGTCGGGATCCTGACCAGAGAGTTCCCCCCCGAGGTCTACGGCGGCGCCGGGGTGCATGTCGAGCACCTGGTGGCAGCCCTGCGTACCCATGCCGGTCTCGACGTGGACGTGCACTGTTTCGGTGGGCCGCGGTACGGCGCCCAGGCTCATTCGGTGCCGACCGAGCTCGCGCTGGCCAACTCAGCCGTCCAAGCTCTCGGCGTCGATCTGTCCATCGTGGACGCCGTGGCAGGCTGCGATGTACTGCACTCCCATACCTGGTATGCGAACTTCGCCGGGCAGCTCGGCTCCATGCTCTACGGCGTACCGCACGTGGTCACTGCGCACTCGCTGGAGCCTCGCCGACCGTGGAAGGCCGAGCAGCTCGGTGGCGGCTATCGCATCTCGTCCTATGTGGAGCGCTCGGCGTACGAGGCGGCAGCTGTCGTGATCGCCGTCAGCCACGGCATGCGGGCCGACATCCTCGACTGCTATCCCGACCTGGATCCGGACAAGGTGCAGGTGATCTACAACGGTGTCGACCCCGGGGCCTACGCACCGACACAGAACCGCGCGAGCCTCCTCGAACGGGGGATCGACCCCGATCGGCCGTACGTGATCTTCGTCGGTCGGATCACCCGGCAGAAAGGGGTGATCCACCTCGTCAACGCTGCACGCGCCCTGCCGCCGCACGCCCAGCTGGTCCTGTGTGCCGGAGCCGCCGACACTCCCGAACTCGGTGCCGAGGTGGCAGCTGGAATCGCGACCCTGCAGCGGCAGCGAACCGGAGTCGTCTGGATCGAGGAGATGCTGCCGCGGACGGAGGTGGTCAGCCTGCTCAGCCAGGCGAGCGTGTTCTGCTGCCCGTCGGTCTACGAACCGCTGGGCATCGTCAACCTCGAGGCAGCCGCGTGCGCGACGGCGGTTGTCGCCAGTGACGTCGGCGGCATCCCGGAGGTCGTCGCCGACGGGGTGACCGGGCTGCTGGTGCACTACGGGGCCGACGATCCAGGCGCGTTCGAGGCGGGCCTGGCTGCGCGACTGGCCGATCTACTCGCCGATCCGCGGCGGGCTGCGGACATGGGAGCCGCCGGCCGAGAGCGCGTCCTCGAGGAGTTCGGCTGGCCGGCGATCGCCGGACGCACCGCGCAGGTGTACGCGGCGGCGCTCGGTCGGGCGTGAGACCCTGGGTGATCACGGGGGTCATCGACCCAGAGGCACCAATGTCAGAAAGGCGAGTGTGAACGTGGGCACCTTCGACAACCTCAAGGGCAAGGTCAGTGACCTGGTCGACCAGCACAGCGACAAGATCGAAAAGGGCATGGACAAGGCCGGCGAGTTCGTCGATTCCAAGACCGGCGGCAAGCACACCGAGCACATCGCGACCGGCAAGGACAAGCTGCGCGATGCCCTCGACGGTCTGGACGGCAAGAATGACGACTTTCCGGACACCGCGACTCCGTCAGCGACCGGCCCGCTGACCGACCCCCCACCGCCGCGACTGGCGCACTGAGGATTCGGTAGGTCAGACCGCGCAGCGCGAAAGGCCCCGGTTGGCGCATTTCGCGCCTTCCGGGGCCTTTGTGGTTCGGGGGTTCGGGTCGAGAGCTAGCCAGTGGCGCCCTTGAGAGCCTCCGACAGCGCAGTGGCCTCGTCCGGTGACATCTCTACGACCAACCTGCCGCCGCCTTCGAGGGGTACGCGCATCACGATGCCGCGCCCTTCTTTGGTGACCTCGAGCGGGCCCTCGCCGGTCCGCGGTTTCATGGCCGCCATGCGTGCCTCCTTTGCCCCGCCGTTCCCGCGTGGGGAATCCGACGCGGGGCGACTACCTTGTGGCTTGATTGTTGCCTCATATTCTCCTGTATCGGTCCCCGAGGCTTGGTCGCGGGGCTCCGCTAGCGTGGGCGCGCGCTCTGCTGCGTGGCGCGTGGCAGGTAGGCGAGCGTCCGGGAGGCGATGTTGAGCGAGTCCGTGCACGTAGACCGCGACGGAGCAGTGGCCACGCTCACGCTGGACCGTCGGCAGGCAATGAACGCTCTGGACAACTCCGCCAAGGTTGCGTTGCGGGACCGGCTGCACGAACTCGGCGCCGACGACTCGGTACGGGCGCTAGTGCTGACCGGAGCCGGGGACCGCGCCTTCTGTACCGGCCAGGACCTCAAAGAACACGTCGCCCTGCTCCAGGCCGGGGATCCCGCGCCGCTGTCGACGGTGACCGAGCACTACAACCCGATCGTGCTGGCCGTCGCGACCATGCCCAAGCCGGTGATCGCGGCAGTCAACGGCATGGCCGCGGGCGCGGGGGCTTCGTTGGCCTTCGCCGCCGACTTCCGGATCGCTGCTTCCCGCGCGGTGTTCCTGCTCGCCTTCGCCAGGATCGGGCTGTCGGTGGACACCGGATCCTCGTGGACGTTGCCGCGCCTGGTCGGGCATGCCAA
>JALZIL010000139.1 GCA_030860305.1 Actinomycetota bacterium | reverse complement strand
CGGATGCGCCCGTCCCGGATCATCGTCGGGGAGGTACGGCAGGAGGAAGCCCTCGACCTCTTGATCGCGCTGAACTCCGGCTTGCCCGGCATGTGCTCGATCCACGCCAACTCCGCCCGCGAGGCGGTGATCAAGCTGTGCACGCTGCCGCTGCTGGCCGGCGAGAACATCGGACACGCCTTCGTCGTACCGACGGTGGCTGCCAGCGTGGACCTGATCGTGCACATCGGAACCGACCCGTCCGGGCAGCGCCGGGTACGCGAGATCGTCGCTCTGTCCGGCCGTACCGAGGGGGACGTGGTCGAGACCAGCGACATCTTCCACTCTCGTGACGGAATCCTTATACGGGCGGACGGCTTTCCGCCACACGAGGACCGGTTCGCGCGGATCGGCGTCGAACTGGTCAGTGTGCTGGGCCCGTCCGCGGATGAACCGAGTGCGGCCAGGCACACCTCCAACGGGCGATCCTGGTGAGTACGGGCGGCCTGGGCGCTGTTCTCGGGCTCCTGCTGGGCACTGGGCTGCTGCTCATCTGGCGCAGCCAGAGTGTGGCTGCGACGCCGGTAGCGCGCACCGGAGGCTTCACCCGGAACCGCAACGAGCAGTTGCGGCGCGCAGGCCTACAGGGTGCGAGCTCGACCCAGCTGCTCTTCGTGCAGATCGCCGCCGGACTGCTCTCGGCGGTTGTCGTCCTGCTCGCGACGAGCACCGTGACGATCAGCATCTGTTTCGGCGTCTTCGGAGGTCTGCTCCCGTGGATGCTGGTCCGCCGCCTGGCGTTCAAGCGGCTCGCTGATTTGCGAGCAGTCTGGCCGGAGGTCGTCGACAACCTCGTCTCGGCCGTACGCGCGGGATTGTCGCTGCCGGAAGCCCTGTCCGGTTTGGCAATTCGCGGTCCTGAAGTCCTACGTGAACCGTTTGCCGAGTTCGCCGCGCGGTATCGCTCCAGTGGGCGCTTCATGGGCTGCCTGGATGCGCTCAAGGACGACCTGGCCGATCCGGTAGCCGACCGCATCATCGAGACCCTGCGGGTGGCCCGCGAGGTCGGCGGAACCGACCTCGGACGGGTGCTGCGAACGCTCGGCACTTTCTTGCGCGAGGACGCTCGGGTACGAGCTGAGCTGGAAACCCGGCAGGGTTGGACTGTCAATGCCGCTCGGCTGGCCGTCGCGGCTCCCTGGGCGGTGCTGTTGTTGCTGGCCACCCAACAGACGACCCTGGTCGCCTACGACACCCCGGTGGGCACCGGCCTGTTGATCGGCGGTGGCGTGGTCTGCGTCCTCGCCTACCGGCTGATGCTGCGGATCGGCCGGCTGCCCGACGAGCCGAGGGTGCTGTCGTGAGCGAGCATCGCAACGAGCTACGAGCGAGCTGCGCAGCGAACAACATTGTGGCGCAGAGAGTTTTGTCGTGAGCCCGACCTTGCTCGGCATGAGTCTCGGGCTGGTCGCGGCAGTCGGGGTGTTACTGGCTATACGCGCCGTGCCGCCCCTTCGCCCCATCCGACTCGAGGATCGCCTGGCGCCGTACCTGCGGGACACCCCGAGTCCGTCGCGCCTGCTGTCAGTGGCCGCACCGGCATCCGGGATGACCGGGCTGATCCGACGCCTTGTCGGTCCGTCCATCGCCGACGGCGCCCGGGTCGTCGATCGGCTGCTCGGCGGTCGGGCCTCGGTCCGCCGTCGCCTCGCGGCGCTGGGCAGTGACGACACCGTCGAGGACTTCAGGATCGAACAAGTCATCTGGGCGGTGTTGGGCCTCGGCGCCGGCTCGGTGGCCGCGCTGCTGTTCACCACGCTCAGCGGGACGTTGAACCTGCTTTCGGTGACCCTGCTGTGCGGAGCCGGATTCGTCGGCGGAGTGCTCGGCCGCGATTGGTGGCTGACCCAGGAGGTCACTAAACGCGAACAGATCATGCTCGCCGAATTCCCGATCGTCGCCGAGTTGCTCGCCCTTGCGGTGACCGCGGGGGAAAGCCCGGTCGGCGCGATCGATCGGGTTTGTCGGCTCAGCGGCGGACAGCTGGGTCAAGAACTCGCCGAGACATTGGGCCGGGCACGGGCCGGTGTTCCGCTGGTCGAGGCGCTGCAGGGGCTCGTGGACCGCACCTCGCTGGCCCCACTCGCCCGGTTCGTGGACGGCTTGGTGGTCGCCCTGGAGCGAGGCACACCGTTGGCCGAGGTACTGCGAGCTCAAGCCGCGGACGCCCGTGAAGCCGGTAAACGCGAGTTGCTCGACAGCGGTGGGCGCAAGGAGATCGCGATGATGGTCACGGTTGTCAAGGGGTAACCTTTCTAAGTATGGGACCACGTAGCGTCATATACGCCCGGCAGAGCCTCGACCGATCGGGCGAAGGCGCGGCCATCGAGCGCCAGGTAGCGGACTGTCGCAAGCTGGCTGAGGCCCGCGGCTGGGACGTCGTAGAGGTCGTGTCGGACAACGACATCAGCGCCAGCAACGGCAAGGCCCGGCCCGGCTACCAGCGCGTTCTGACGATGATCGAGAGCGGTTCCGTTGACCGCGTCGTCGTCTGGGCCGTCGATCGGCTGACAAGGCGGATGCGTGACCTTGAGGACGTCGTAGATCTCTGTGAGCGCACCGGGGTCAGCATCGCCACCGTGTCAGGGGACATTGATCTCAGTACGGATATGGGCCGGATGGTCGCCCGTATCCTCGCCTCCGTCGCCCGTGGTGAGGTCGAGCGCAAGGGCACCCGCCAGAAGCGGGCCAACCTGCAGCGAGCACAGAAGGGCGACGTCGGTTGGACTCGCCGTCCGTTCGGTTACCAGCGTGATGG
>JALZIL010000108.1 GCA_030860305.1 Actinomycetota bacterium | reverse complement strand
TGCACTCTTCGGACTATCGGCGACCCGCGGACGTTCCCAACGGCCCGGTGCTCGTCGTCGGCGGAGGAAACTCGGCGGCCCAGCTCGCGGTCGAGCTGGCCGATGCCGGTCGTCAGGTCAGCATCGCAAGCCCCGGTCGGCTCTGGTATCTGCCCGAGAGCGTCCTCGGGTTCAGCATGTACTGGTGGATCTACCTGACCGGAGTCCTCAACGCCGATCGCGAGGCGCGCGTCTCGCGCTACATCCGGCGCCGGGGTGATGCCATCGTCGGCACCCAGTTGCGCGAGCTCGTCCGCGACGGCCGGGCCCGGTTGTTCCCACACCGGGTCGTCGGCGCCCATGGGCACCATGTCGATTTGGCCGACGGAAGCACTCTTCCCGTCACGTCGGTGATCTGGTGCACGGGTTTCCGGTTGGACACTTCCTGGATCGACATCGCCGGGGCCACCGACGATGCGGGTGTGCCCGTGCAGGACGACGGCGAATCACCTGTGCCCGGCCTGCACTGGATGGGGCTGCCCTGGCAGACCCGGCTGAACTCCTCACTCATCGACGGCGTCGACCGCGATGCGCGTGCCACTGCACGGCGCATCACCGCTGCCCCCGCTAACCGCGGCGGAGCTGGCCGGCGCCGGTACGGCAGGAGATGAGTCCGTGGATAGACCCCGATCATTTCGTCACGGACGTCTGGTTCTTGCTGGCCATTGCGCCGCTGACGACTCGATGTTCTCCGATGCGGGGCCGATTACGGCCGGGAACACTCGGCAGGAGTCCGGGGGCAACCGGAGCACCAGCTCCTCGCCGACCTCGAGCCGCAGGCTTGCGGCCGCGGTGGCGGTGAGGGCGACCTCGGCTGAGCAACGAAGCCGTACGGACTGGTGCGTACCCCGGTAACGCACGTCGATCACCTTGACCGGCAACGTGTTCGGCTGCTCGGAAGTCGCGGGTGCGGGATTGCCTAGCCGCAGCGCCTCGGGACGCACTACGAGTACGCCCGGTCCGTCCCGGCCGCCAGGTGCCACCTGCAGGATCCCGAGCGGGCAGTGGAACTCGATGCCGGACAAGGTGCCCGGGATCTCGTTGGTGGCCCCGAAGAAGCGGGCCGCGCGCAGTGTGGCCGGCGCGGTATAGAACGCCGACGGCGCGCCATGGGCCTCGATCCGACCGTCGAGCATCAATGCGATCTTGTCTGCCACCTCGACCGCCTCCTGCTGATCGTGGGTGACGAACAGGGTGGTGATCGCCAGTTGACGCTGCAGCCTGCGCAGCAGGTCACGCATCCGGGAACGGAGATCGGCGTCGAGTTGGGAGAAAGGTTCGTCCAGCAGGAGGACCTTCGGATCGAGCACCAGCGCCCGGGCCAGCGCCACTCGCTGCTCCTGGCCGCCGGACAGTTCCCCCACTCGGCGCCCGGCCAGACCGGATAGCCCGACCCGATCCAGCATCTCGGCCGCGCGTATACGCCTGGCCGGCTTCGGCACCCCCCGCATCCGCAACCCGAAACTGACGTTGTCGCCGACAGACAGATGGCCGAACAGCAGCGGCTTCTGGAACACCAGTCCCACCGGGCGCCGCTCGGCGGGCAGATCGAGCACCGACGCGCCGCCGATCCGGATGTCGCCTGATTCCGGGGCGATCAGGCCGGCCACGGTCTTGAGCATCGTCGTCTTGCCGCAGCCGGAGGGGCCGAGCAGCACGGTGAGCGTGTTGGCCGCCACCAGGAGATCGACATCGTCGACCACATTCGCCCCGCGCTGATAGGCGACCCGCAAGCCGGCCACACTGAGTTCGACCGATTCGGAGGTCTGGCGCACGCCGAGACCCCCGGGCGGATCCGCGGCGGGGCTCACAGTCGCCGCATCCCGACTGCCACCGGTGTGCTCCCGGTGAGCAACCGCGAGGTGAGTGCGACGAGCAGCAGTGGTGGCAGCGCAATGACCAGCGACAGAGCAGCCGCGGCCGGCAGATCGGACGAGCCGATCTCGGCGAAGAGCAGCAACGGGAGGGTACGGACCACCCCGCCGCCGATCAGCAGGGTCAGGATGTACTCACTCCACGAGATGAGGAACGCGAACAGGGCGGCCACCACGAGGCCGGGCCCGACCGCGGGCAACGTGACCAGCAGCAGCCGCCGCAGCGGGCCGGCGCCCAGAACCCGTGCGGCGTCCTCGGATTCGACGTCGAAGTTCGCGAAGGCGGACGCCATCACCAGGCTCACGTACGGCACGGTCGGTACGAGTTGGACGAGCACCACGCCCGCGACCGAGTCGGCCAGCCCGTACCGGATGAAGTAGACCTGGATGCCCAAGGTGACGGCGAGAGTGGGCACGATCGCCGGTGCGAGCAGCAGGAACTGGACGAATCGTCGGCCGCGAAAAGCGTAGAGACCCAGCGCGCGACCCGCGCCCGCACCGATCAGCGCGGCTAGGACTGCCACTGCTCCGGCGATGGCCAGGGACGTGAGCAGCGCGTCGAGAACCGCGGGATCGAGGATCAGGCCCAGCCCCCGGCCGGACAGTTCGGGCACGACGGCGGGATAGCGGAACTCCCCAGCCACCGCCCAGAGCAGGAGCGGGATGAACGGCACCAGCAATCCGATCGCCAGGACCCCCGTGCCGACGGCACGCCTCATCGCGCCGGCTCCCGTTGCCCCGGCTCTCGTTGTCCAGTGCCCCGCAACCGGTGGGCCAACTTGAGATAGGCAAGCGCGCACAACCCGACTATCACCACAGTGACAACAGCGATCGCCATCGCCAATGGTCGGGCATTCAGGTCGGGATCGCGGAACTGTTGGTAGGCCACCACGGGAAGGGTTGCCGGGAAGGGCCGGCCGAGCAGGAACGGCACTTCGTACGAGCCGAACGTGAACGCGAACACCAAAATCGAGGCGGCTCCCAGCGCCGGAGCCAGTGCCGGAAGAATGATGTGTCGCAGCCGCTGCCACCTCCCGGCACCGAGAGCGCGCGCCGCGTCCTCGAGGTCGGCGACCCCCTTGGTCAGCACGGCCAGCACCAGGACCGCGACGAACGGTGCCTCCTTCCACACGTAGGAGGCGATGATTCCCCAGCCGAACCCGTCCTGGGTCAACGCCGGGAACTGGGCTGGGCCATCGACCAGCCCCATCGAGGCGGCGATCCGCGACAGTTCCCCGCTCTGGGCCACTAGCAGCCCGATCGCCAGTGCCGCGACGATGTGCGGCAGCGGCAGCGTCACCTGCAGCAATGCGGCAAAGACCGCCCGGGACCGGCCAAGCGAACGCACCAGCAGTGCCGCGGCAACACCGAGCACCGCGGCGGCGGTCGTGGACAGCACGGCGATCCGCAGCGTCAAACCGATCGAGGCGCGTACGGCCGGGTCGGCCCACAGTTCGCGGTAGGCATCCAGGCCCAACGGGCGCGCGGGTAGGAAAGGCTGGTAGCCGAAACTCTGTGCGAGGGCCTGAGCCAGACCGCCACCGAAGAGTACGAGCACGACGAGCAGGGCGGGTGCCAGCAGCAGGCAGATCCGCAGGGCCCTCGGCAGCCGGGTAGATCGGCGGAGGCCTTGCGGGTGAACCTGTCTGGGCACCAGGCCTCACTGCTGTAGCACGTTGGCGGTCCAGCCGTCGTCGATCACCGCGACGTACCCGCTCGCGAGTTCGGGCGCGACGTTGGCGGTGAGGTCGGCAAGCGGGAGGACCGAGTCATTCAGGGGAACATCGGCGAATTGCTGCGCGATGTCGTCCGGAGTTCGCGCGACGTCGATCGCCGGATAGATCCCGCCATCGGCGAAGAATCGCAGCTGAGTCTCCGGATCCTGCAACAGGTTTGCCAGGACCAACGCCGCCGCCTTGTCCGGGGAGTCGTCCGGGATGGCCAGGAAGCTCACATTCCCGATGTTGCCGATGCTGGGCACCGCCTCCCGGGTCGTTTCGGGGAACACCCCGTCGTCGACCATGTTGGCCACCGTGCCTGGACCGTACGTGTAGTACGCCGAGATCTCGCCGGTCGCGTACAACTGCTCGACCGCTGCCTGGCTCGTCGGGTACGTCTCTCCACCGCGCCACAACGCCGGCTCCAGCGTGTTCAGCCGTTCCCAGAGTTGGTCGGCGACATCAGCGAAGGCCGCCTCGTCGTAGGCGCCAGCAAGCTCCTCGGGGTCGCCGAGCAGGTCGTACAGGAAGGTACGTACGACCATGGAGCCGGTGAAGTCCGGAGGCGCGGGGTAGGCGAAGCGCCCAGGATTGGCTTGGGCCCAGTCCGAGAGCGCGCTCAGAGACGCGACGTCGGCCACGCTCAGCACTGCGCTGTCATAGACCAGGGCGGAGTTTGCCTGCTGCCACGCGGCCTCGCAGCCCTCGACCGGTACGCCGAAGTCCGAGGCGATGGCCGGATCCTCGAAGTCGACGAACTGCGCATTGGGCAAGGCCTCGGGGTACCCGCAGTACCAGAGGTCTGCCTGCTGGCCGGTGGCGAAGTTGGCGCCGTTGATCCAGATCGCGTCGACCGTGCCGGAGCCCGCCCTCCCGGCCTGTCGCTCGGCGAGCACCTTGTTGACCGCATCGGCGGTGTCGGTGAGCCCGACCACGTTCAGGGTGACGCCGAACTCGTCGGCCAGGCGAGGGGTGAGGTATTCCTGGACCACCGCGTTGATGGCCTCGTCCC
>JALZIL010000041.1 GCA_030860305.1 Actinomycetota bacterium | reverse complement strand
GGTGAATGCACGTACTCCGGCTGCATTCCGAGCAAGACCTTGATCGAGAGCGCGAGACGGGTTCGGGAAGCGCGCGACGGGACCTCGTACGGATTCCGATCCGTCGTCGAAGTCGACTTTCCGGCCGTGATGTCCAGAGTGCGCGCGGTGGTCTCCGCTGTTGCCCAAGACGAATCGCCGGACCGGTTGCGGCGGCAAGGCATCGACCTCTGGCCGGGGCGGGCACGGTTGCTCGGCGGCGGAGGGGTGCGCGTCGGCAACAGCACCGTTCAGGCCGAACGCATCATCGTGGCCACCGGTGCCCAACCACGGATTCCCCAGTTGCCCGGTCTCGCCGCCGTCGACCACCTGACCAACAAGACGCTCTTCGAGCTGACCGAGTTGCCGCCCCGACTGCTCGTGCTGGGCGGTGGCGCCACCGGATGCGAACTCGCGCAAGCCTTCGCCCGGCTGGGCAGCGAGGTCACCTTGATCGACAGCGTGCCTCGCCTGCTTGCCGAAGAGGAGCCCGAGGCCAGCACGGTCGTCGGTCAGGCGCTGGAGGCCAGCGGAGTCCGATTAATGCTGGGCCGCAAGGTCGTTCGGGTTGACGCAGGACCCGTCGCTCTGCTCGACGACGGGGCGACAGTCACCGGCTCGCACCTGCTGCTCGCGGTGGGACGAAACCCGCAGACCAGCGATCTCGGCCTGGACACCGTCGGAGTCGAACTCGGCGAAGCCGGCATCGTCAAGGTCGACGAGCACCTGTCCACCACCGCCGAAGGGATTTTCGCCGCCGGGGACTGCGCCTCGCCGCTGCAGCTGACCCATGTGGCATACGAGCAGGGTCGGCTGGCCGCGCACAACGCCTTCGCCCCGCACAACCGGCCGGGACTGCTGGGCGGACGCCGGGAATGGGATCCGAGTGCCATCCCGCGCGTCACCTTCACCGATCCCGAGGTTGCCCACGTCGGACTCACCGAGGCACAAGCCTTTGCGGCGTACGGCGATTCCGCCCGGGTGGGCTACGTCAGCGATACCCTTTCCGACCGCGCTCGCTGCGCCGGCCGTACCGAAGGATTCGTCAAGCTGATCGCTGCTCCGCCAAAGGTGTTGCGCAGCAAGCTGTTGGTCAAGCTCGTCGGAATGACAGCCGTCGGACCGGTCGCCGGGGAACTCATCACCCAGGGGACGCTGGCCATGCGCGCCGGCGTCCTGGTGGGGCGGATCGCGCAGAGTGTGCACGCGTACCCGACCTGGTCCATGTCAGTGCGGATCGCGGCCGCGCAGTTCTTCGGCGGGTACGGCGGCCAGACGGCTCGACCGGCGAAGAACGCCGATGGCTGACCCGCAGCGTCCCAGCCCGGTGTCTGTGCAGAATTCGACCGGCCCCCCAGGTGGTCCTCGAGATGCGGTGGACCCGGCCGAGCCGGCGGGGCCAGAGTCGCCGGGGTCAGAGCCGACGGCATCCGGGCCGACGGCATCCGGGCCGACGGGGTCCGGGGCCGACGGCCCTCGTGAGCCGCAGTGGCGGGTGGCCTCCTCGGCGATCGGACTGTGGACGGTGCAGGAGATCATCGGGGCGCTGTTCCTACTCATCCCCGCCATGGCCGCGTCGTTGTTCGTTCCGGATGCGGCACCGGGCTGGCTGGTCGTGGCCACGGACATTCTCCCGTGGGCATTGGCCGCCTTCTTCCTCGGCGCGGTCGTGGTGCTACCGCGCTACAAGTACGCGGTACACAGGTGGGAGGTCACCCCCGACGGGATCTACACGCTCACCGGCTGGCTGTCCCGGACCTGGATCCTGGTGCCGATCAGCCGAATCCAGACCGTCGACGTCACTCGTGGCCTGCTGCAGCGGATGTTCGGCCTGGCGACCGTGTCGGTACGTACCGCGTCGGCGCAGGGCAGCGTCGAGATCGAACAGCTCGAGGCCTACACCGCGGCCCAGGTCGCCGATGATCTGGCCAAGCGCGCGAATCTCCACGACGACGACGCCACCTGACCACGATGCCAACCGAGCCGCCGCCCAGCGCACAGAGCGAGCCGAGTTCCTCGCAACAGGGGAAGATAACTACGAACCTAACGTCGCAGGGTGAGGGTGACGTTGCGGCCGCGGGCGTAGAGGGTGAGTCGGAGCCGGCGCGTACCTCGGCCAAGGTGATCGCCATCCATGCGGTGACCATCCGCGGCCTGCGCGAGGCCATCCCCGGACTGGTCGCCGCCTTCGCCTGGCTCGGCTTCAGCGGAGGGGTGCGCTCGTTCGGAATCGCCGGCATCCTTCTGGTCGCGGCCGCCGCGCTCGTGGGCCTGGCCGCGTTGAGCTGGTACCGCTTCACGTACCAGGTCGCGAACCGGCAGCTGATCATCAGCCAAGGCATCTTCTCGCGGCGGGTCCGCACCATCCCGGTGGACCGGATCCGCGCCATCGACAGCCAGGTCGGCCCGCTGCACCGCCTCCTCGGACTGGCCCGACTCAAGATCGAGGCAGCTGCAGCCGGGACCGGCAACGAAGAGGCTGAGATAGATGGCCTGCCGACCGAGACCGCCGCGGCGTTACGCGGAACTTTGCTGGGCGCCCGGCGGCGGCCGGGGGCGCAGCCTCCCGGCCGCCCAACAGCCGGGTACGCCGACCCGGCTCGGCCGAGTGACGCCGGTGACCAGCACCTTGGTGGTTTTGACGGAAACCACCAAGGCGGGGTTCTTGTCGGTGCGGGAGGCCCAGAGTCAGCTGATGAGGTGCTCGAGGCGGTCGAGTACTCCCGATCGCGGCTGTCCTGGCTGCTCTACGCCCCGCTCGTCGGGAGTTACCTGGCCATCCCACTGGCTGGCCTCGCCTTTTTGTCCCAATTCGTCGACGACCTGCCCGAGTCTTGGTTCGCCTGGGTCAAGGTCAACCCGAGCACCTTCTCGCCTGCGCAGTTCGCACTTGCCATCGCGGCCCTGCTCGCCCTGCTGGCCATCGGGGCGGTGATCGGGGCGGTCTTCCTCAACTGGCGGTTCCTGCTGGTCAGGCGGGGGGAACTGATGGTCAGCGAGCGGGGCCTGCTCACTCGGCGCACCGTCTCGGTGGAGATCCCGCGGATCCGCGGATACACGCTCAGCGAGGGACTGGGCATGCGGTTGGTGCGTGCGGCTCGGCTCACCGCGCTGATCACCGGAGTGAGCAGTGCCAACAGCCGCAGCCAGCTACTGCCGCTCGGCCCACGGCGCGAGGCGGTCGACGTGGCGGATCGCGCCGTACGACGTTTTGACCCGCCGTTGCGGCGGCATCCCCCGGCAGCCTTGCGGCGCAGGCTCGTACGCGCGATCCTCCCCGGCGTGGCGGTCCTGGCTGCGGGGGTGAGCCTCGGCTTCGAAGCTGTCATTTTCGTCGGCGCGGTAATGACCATCCTGGGACTCCCGCTGGGCATCGACCGCTACCGCTCACTCGGCCATGGCTCCGACGGGGACGCCTTCGCCGTACGGTCGGGGTCCCTGGTTCGGCAGACGACGGTGATGCAGCGCCGGGCCGTCGTCGGCTGGAAGGTTCAACAGAGCTTTTTCCAGAAGCGGGCCGGCGTGTCCACGGTGACCGCACTGGTGGGCGCGGGCTCTGGGGCGTACTCCGCGCTCGACGCGGCCAGCGCCGATGCCCTGGATCTCGCAGCCAGCAACGGCGGCCGGTGGGCGCGCGAACTCCTGCCCCGGCCCCAGAACCACAGATAGGGACTTTCTCCGGAGAATGTGCCATCAGACTGCGCCCTGACCGCACATTATCCGGAGAAAGTCCGATCGGGCTGGACGGGACTGTGCCGGTAACCACGCTGACCAGGGCGAACGGCGGCTGACCGAGGGACGCACTCGCAGCGACGACCACGGCTGAGAGCCGGGGTCGGTCTCGGACCCGCTGCTCAGAGCGCGGCCAGACCACCGCCGCCCCGCCGCGTCTGGGTTCCCTCGCACCATCCGGCAAGTCCTGGCTCGTCAGACCTCGAGACATGAGGCGAGACATCAAGCCGCCGCACGTAGTTCAGCCGGATCGACGCTGGGCCGTAGCCACAGCAGCGACACCGCAGTGACCACGAGCGTCACAACCACCGTGCCCCCGACGAGCACGCCGAGCTGTGACCACGGAACCGGAATGGCCGTGATCTGCTGGTCGAGTATTCGCCCCGTCGCGCTGGATTCATACGAGACGAACGTCGTACCGAACAGGCCCCTGGCCGCGAACAGCCCAGCGGCTGCGGCCAGCACCGCACTGGGTAGCAGCGGCAACAGCACCTCGGCGAGCACCGCCCGACGCAGAACGCTGACCGGCGTGCCGGCAGCGGTCAGGGCGGCCAACGATCGTCGGCGGGCGACGAGGCCCTCGGCCGCCACGACCAGCAGCCCGAGAGAGGCCAGGACGACAGCCACGATGATCACCAGATCGACGAGATCGAGGGTGTTGGCATAGAAGGGATCGTCGGGAGGTGTACTGACCAGGATGTTCGCCCGCAAGCCCTGCGCGCCCGCTCCGACGAGAACGGTGAGCAGCAGGGCGGCAAAGGCCCGACTAGCAGCGTACGGATCTGCGCTCAGCCGACGGGCGGCGATCAGTACGGCGGCCCGCCGGGTGCGAGGTGCGACGAAGCCACCGATCGTGGCAGCAAGCGCAGCGTTACCGAGGACCACCCCGACCGAGGTGATCACGAGCAGCACCAAGGCCGCCAGCGGCAGTGCGGAGGAGTTCCCCGGGTCGAGGTCGAGGGTCCGTACGACGGTTGTCACCAGCGCCAGCGCGCACACTCCGGCCCCGAACAGGATCGCCGGCAGCAGCCGCGGTGGCCGCGACCTCCGGTGCCGGGTCACCCCGAACGGGCTGATTGTGACCCCGCGCAGCGCCAGTCGGGTGAAGCCCACGGCCACCAGCGGAATCACGAGTACGAGTGCCGCAATCGTCCACAGTGGAGGCAGGACGTCAGTGGGGAGCCTCAGCACCGGACCAGTGACTGGCTCATAGGTGATGTTGCGCGCTCCTGCCTCAGAGAACTCGGTAATCCTCACATAGCTGCCGATCACCGGCATCCCGAGCAGCCCGCGGCCGAGAAGGTAGAGCAGTAACCCGGTGACCGC
This sequence comes from Actinomycetota bacterium, assembly GCA_030860305.1. The sequence continues at coordinate 21,869 of JALZIL010000041.1, read as the reverse complement.
GCCGATCCCGGCGGCGATCCCGATCTCGCCGCAGGCCACCCGGGTGACGTCTCGCGGGGTACCCCCGGCAAGCCGGATCGCGGCCAGCCGCCGGTCCCGGGCCGGCGCGCCGATCCGAGAACACTGTCCGACAAAAGTCAGCACCGGGATGCAGAGCAGGACCAGGGCAGCCACCACGCCCTGGTGCAGGCCCGGTTCCTCGAGGACCCGGGTGCTGTACGGGCCGTCGTTCGGTCCGATGCTGATCACGGTGGCCGCGCTGAGCAAGGCCAGCGTCCCGGCGGCCGACCCGCCAGCGGTGAGGACGATCCGTACGAGATCCGAACGTCCTCCCTTGACCGCCAGCCACAGGGCGGATGACCAGGAGAGCTGCCCGCTCACGTGTGGATCCGATGCTGGCCGATCGAGGAAGCGGCGTCGTCCTGTTCGTCTCCAGCATCGGCCAGACCGTCACGGATCACGATCTCCCGGTCGGCGTAGGCCGCGACCTTGGCGTCGTGGGTCACCAGCAGGACGGTCGTACCGGCTTCCCGGGCCACCCGGGTGAGCTGCTCGAGGACCTGCTCCCCAGCCAGGCTGTCCAGTGCGCCGGTGGGCTCGTCGGCGAAGAGCACCTCCGGCTCGGTGACCATGGCTCGGGCGACGGCTACGCGTTGTGCCTGACCACCCGACATCTGCGGTGGACGCTGGGCGGCCAGCTCGGCCACGCCGAACCGGTCCAGCCACGAGCGGGCGGCAGTCATCGCCTCGCGGCGCCGTACGCCGGACAAGAGCAACGGCAGCGCGACATTCTCCTGCGCGGTCAGCTCCGGCACGACCTGGCCGAACTGGAACAGCACCCCGAACTCGCGGCGGCGAAGGCGCGAGCGGGTCGCCTCGTCCTCGGTATCGATCCGCCGGCCGTCGAAGCGGACCTCGCCGGCATCGGGACGAAGGATGCCGGCCAGGCAGAGCAACAGGGTGGACTTCCCCGACCCGGAGGGACCGGTGATCGCCAGGACATCACCGCGCGCCGCACTCAACGAAACCCCGCGCAGGGCCGGTGAGTTGCCGTAGGACTTGACGAGTGACCGCGCCGTGAGCACCGCGCCCGTTGTCGAATCGGACGGGGGCCGGGATGTCCTGGTCATCATGAACGGATCTCCTTGGCCAGCTGAGTGATGCGTTGCAGGGTGGTGTCGATCCAGCGCAGATCCGCGTCCAGGTGGTTGAGCGCATAGTCGGCGGCGATGACTCGGAGCAGATTCGCGTCCGGAGCGGACTTGACTCTGGTGTGCTCCCGCATCCGGGCCAGGTGCGCTTCGCGCTGGCGGCGCAGGAAGCCCGCGGCCGTGCTCTCGTCAGCGATCAGCAACGCGAGGGTGACCTTCATCGACAGCAGACTCCCGACGTACTCCGACGGCGCCTCGACGTCGGAGAGCCAGCGCCCGATTTCGACCCGGCCGGGACCGGTGACCGCGAAGACCGTGCGGTCTGGCCCACCGACCCGCTCGGTGGCTCCGGAGGCGACCAGGCCGTCCCGGAGCAGTCGCTCCAGCGTCGCGTAGATCTGCGCCGGCGCGAGCGGCTTCGCGGCCGGGAAGCGGCGCTGATACTGCCGTCTCAGGTCATAGCCGTGCCGCTCACCCTCTGCGAGCAGGCCCAGCAATGCGTGACCGACCGACATGCGCAGAACTATGCACTAAGTTACTAGTTCCGGCTAGGCGGCTCGCGTAATTCTCCTCCACGCATGGGTCGGCGGCTTCGATTCCGCGGTTATTCGGTCGGTCGGTGCGGTAGTAGGCACCCTGCCGTGGAGTGTCCCTGTCTGGAGCGCGGTAGGCGGCACCCTGCCTGTCAGCCGAACGGGCCGCCAGCGCGGACCAGCCCGTGCGCCGCCGCTGGGAAGTCCTTGGCGAGCAGGCCGGCTGCGGCCAGGACGTATCGCGAGTCGCAGCTGACCTCGGCATCGAGCAGAACACTGCGGGCTCCCCCGCGGTCTGCCAGGACGGTCGCGATCAGGGTGTCCCGCTCGGTTCGACTGGCATGCCGGATGGCTCCACCGGACAGGACGACCGTGCTTGCCGAACGCGCCGAGGCGCCGGCGGTGCCGGTGACTCCGTACGCGGTTTCGGCCCGAACGTGGCGACGCAGGGCGATCATCACCGCAAGCCCGGCTAGCCGAAGCTCGTACGCATGGTCCTCGTCGCGCATCGGCGACTCGGAAAGGACTCCACGCGCCGCGACCCAGCCACCCAGGGAATCGCCCTCGGATTCGGTCAATAGACGCTCCTTGGCAGCGGCCGCGATCAGCGCGTCGGCACTCCAGCGCAGCCCTAGGTCGCCCTCGACCGTACGGCGAGAACTCGGTACGCCGACCGCTTCCCGGCCCAACATGGCCTGCTCGGCATCGGGTGAGAGCACGCAGTAGACATCGGTGGTGGCGCCGCCGACGTCCACGACCACGACGCTTCCTGCGGTCCGGACGTGCGAGGCCGCCACGCCGGCAGCGTTGCGAAGCTCTTCGGCGAGCACGGCCACGCCATCGAGCACCGCATCCGGCGTCACCGCGCGGACCAACCCGGCGAAGCCCGGATCGGCGGACAGGCCCTTGCCGCCAATCACATGGTCGAGAAAGACCCCGCGGATCGCAGCCCGGGCGGGTTCGGGATCGAGCTCACCGATGTCGGGCAGCACATTGGCGGTGGCTACCACAGTCACACCGTACCGCTCGAGGCGCGCGCAGACTTCTTGGCGCACATGGGTATTCCCAGCGACGACCACCGGCACCGCTATCCCAGCCGACGCCAGTGCGGCAGCGTTGTGCAGCAGCACACTCGACTCCCCGCCGTCGGTCCCGCCCACCAGCAACACCACGTCCGGCGCCGCCTCGAGAAGCACGACCAGTCCAGCAGCGTCGAGTCGCCCGGCCGAGACGTGGACGACCCGGGCACCGGCCGACAGGGCGGCCCGATGCCCGGCCTCCGCGCTGATCTCGCGCTCGTACCCGACGACGGCCAGCCGAAGGCCGCCGCCGGCGCTGGAACAGACAAGCAGCAGCGGGTCAGCCGCACAGCCGGCCAACTCCCGCCGTACCGCATCGAGGCCGACCAACACATCGGACTCGGTCGTGGTGGGGTGATCTGCGGTCCCGAGGAGCCTTCCGGAGGAGAGATCCACGGCGACGGCCTTGGTGTATGTCGAGCCGATGTCCACGCACAGTGCGACCGGCTCAGACACGAGCCAGAACGTACGCGGTGATCCGGACGGAAACGGGCATGCCAGAGTGGCAGCCAATCCCACGAACTCGACTGTGAGCTGACGCATGAGCATTCTCGGCACCCGCGTGGTCCGTACCGAGGACCCGTTGTTCCTCACCCGAGGGGCGACCTACACCGATGATCTGGTCGACGAGCGGCTGACCGGCGCGTTGCACGCCACCTTCGTACGGTCGCAGGTGGCCCATGGCCGAGTGCGGTCGGTCGAGATCGAGGAAGCTGCGCGCGCACCCGGTGTCGTCGCAGTGATCACCGCGGCGGATCTGATGGACCTCGAGCCGCTGCGGGGGTACTCCTTCATACCCAAGACGATGGTGCGGCCGTGGCTGGCCGGGGAGACGGTCCGGTTCGTCGGCGACCCGATCGCGATCGTGCTGACCGAGCAGCGCTACCAGGGTGAGGACGCCGCAGAACTGGTCGCCGTGGACATCGAGCCGTATCCAGCTGTTGTCCGGCTGGCCGACTCGGCTCAGGAGTCAACGCTGCTCTTCCCGGACGCCGGCACCAACGTGGCCAAGACCTTCAAGAAGCCTGCACCGCAAGACTTCTTCGATGACTGCGAAGTGGTGGTCACCCAAGTAATCGTCAACCAGCGAGTGGCCCCGGTGCCGCTGGAGACGCGGGCAGCTGCCGCCTGCTGGAGTGCCGACGGCCGGGTCACGCTCTGGTGCTCCAATCAGGGAGCCCAGCAGGTCCGCGACCAGATCACTGAGTGGTTGCATCTCGACGACGGCCTGGTGCATGTCATCACCCCAGACGTGGGCGGCGGCTTCGGGGCCAAGATCGGGGCTGACCCCGAGTTCGCCCTGATCGCCTGGTTGGCCAGGCACCAGGGCCGACCGGTCCGCTGGGCGGAGTCCCGGTCGGAGAACCTCGTCGGGATGGTGCACGGCCGCGGCCAGGACCAGACCGTGGCCATCGGCGGTCGCCGCGACGGCACGGTGCAGGCGTACAGCATCGAGATCGTCCAGGACAGCGGCGCGTATCCATGGTTGGGAACAGCGCTGCCCAGTCTCACCATCCTGATGGCACCAGGGGTTTACGCCATCGACAACGTTCATGCCAGCGCGCGCTCGCTGGTCACCAATACGACACCCACCGGGGCCTACCGCGGCGCCGGCCGCCCGGAGGCTACTGCCGCGATCGAGCGGGCGATGGACCTGTTCGCGGCCGAGATCGGGATGGATCCGGCCGAGGTCCGGCGCCGAAACCTGCTGCCCGCGTTCACTGAGCCACACAAGACACCGACCGGTGCGACGTACGACAGCGGGAACTACCTCGCCGCTCTGGAAGAGGTTCTGGCCGCCGCGGGGTACGACGACCTGCGGCGCGAACAGGCACTGCGCCGCGACCGCGCGGATGTCTATCAACTGGGAGTCGGGATCTCGACGTACGTGGAGATCACCGGCGGGGAGCCCGACGATGGCGGTGAGGAGCACGCCCAGGTCGAGGTGCACGCCGACGGGCAAGCGACGATCCTGACCGGCGCCTCCCCGCACGGGCAGGGCCACGCCACCGGCTTCGCGATGCTGGCCAGTGCCCGGCTCGGCATCCCACTGGACAAGATCACGGTGCAACATGGCGACACCGATCGCATCCCAGAAGGCGGCGGCACGATGGGTTCGCGAAGCCTGCAACAAGGAGGTGCAGCGGTCCATCAGGCCGCCGGCGAGCTGATCGACCTCGCCCGGCAGCGAGCGGCCCGGATCCTGGAGGCCAACCCGGACGACCTGATCGTCGACCTACCCCTGGCCGGCCTGTCGGTGCGCGGAACGCCGGGTACGGGGATCAGCTTCGCCGACTTGGCCGCCGACGAACCGTTGCTGGTCGACTCGACCTTTCGCGCCGCCGCGGCGACCTACCCGTTCGGCGCACATGTCGCCGTTGTCGAGGTGGACACCGAGTCCGGCAAGGCCGAGGTAGTCCGGTTGGTCAGCGTCGACGATGCCGGCACGATCCTCAATCCGCTGTTGGCCGAGGGGCAGCGGCACGGCGGCATCGCCCAAGGCGTGGGCCAGGCCCTGCTGGAGGAGATCCTCTATGACGACACCGGTAATCCCTTGACCTCCACCCTGGCGGACTATCCGTTCGTGTCGGCGACCGAGTTGCCCAGCTTCGAGCTCATCAGTATGGAGACGGTGACCGGAATGAATCCGTTGGGTGCCAAGGGAATCGGTGAAGCGGGCACGATCGGGTCGACACCTGCCGTGCAGAATGCGGTCATCGATGCGGTGGCCCATCTGGGCGTACGGCACATCGACATGCCGACCACCCCGATGCGGGTCTGGCGGGCCATGAACGAGGCCAAGGCTGCCACCGGGTCGACCGGAACGGGGTCCTGATGCAGATCTCGATGATCGTCAACGGGCAAGCACGCACCGACGATGTGGAGCCGCGCCTGCTGCTCGCACACTATCTGCGGGAGGTCTGCGGACTCCGGGCCACCAACATCGGCTGCGACACCACTTCCTGCGGAGCTTGCACGGTGATCGTCGACAGGTTGACCGTGAAGTCGTGCACGGTGCTGGCCGTTGCGGCACAGGAGTCTCGGGTCACGACGATGGAGGGGCTGTCCGCAGAGGACGGTGAGTTGCATCCCGTGCCGGCGGCCTTTCGAGCCGAGCACGGCCTGCAGTGCGGATTCTGTACGCCGGGCATGGTGATGGCCGCCATCGGTTTGCTTGCCGACAACCCCGACCCCACCGATCGCGAGGTGCGAGAAGGCTTGGAGGGCAATCTCTGCCGGTGCACGGGCTATCACAACATCGTGCGAGCGGTCCGTACGGCGGCGCAGGCCGGTCCAGCTGCCTCGGCCGTTCCGGGTGCCGACGAGGTGAGCGCGTGATCCCGGCGTCGTTCGACTACGTCCGGGCGGGATCTGTCGAGCAGGCACTGGACGCGCTGGCTGAGCATGGTGACGAGGCCAAGCTGCTGGCCGGAGGACACTCGCTGCTGCCGCTGATGAAGCTTCGCCTGGCCGTACCCTCCGTCCTCGTCGACATCGGCCACCTGCAGGACCTGTCCTATGTCCGCGTAGAGGGAGACCAGGTCGTGATCGGCGCGACGACCCGGCATCACGAGCTGGAGACCTCGTCGGTGGCACTCACCGAGGCGCCGCTGCTGGCCCACGTCGCCGGCCGGGTCGGCGATCCGCAGGTACGGCACCGCGGCACGATCGGTGGCACCGTCGCCCACGGCGATCCAGCTTCGGACCTGCCGACTGCGTTGCTGGCGCTGGACGCCGTCGTCGTCGCACAAGGGCTGACTGGGCGCCGGGAGATTGCGGCCACCGAGTTCTTCCTCGGCTTCTTCGAGACCGCGCTGGCCGCCGACGAGATGATCGTCGAACTGCGGGTGCCGCGTACCGCGTCGGTTGGCTGGGGATACGAAAAGTTCACCCGGCGGGAGAACGACTGGCCGATCGTGGCAGCCGCCGCTGTCGACGGACGGGTGGCAATGGCCAACGTGGGTGGAACGGTTCTGCGCGCCACCGCCGTCGAGCAGGCGCTGGCCGGTGGCGCGTCGATCGCCGAGGCAGCCGAGCTGGCGGCCGAGGGGACTTCACCATCGTCGGACATGCATGCGGACGGCGACTACCGCCGACACCTGGCCCGCCTGCTCACCCGCCGCGCCCTGGAGGCCGCCAGTTCGGGGTAGTCGGGGCCATCGCGATCGGGACGACCCCGACAACTCCGATCTCGCCGCCGACACCGGCCGTCGTCAGACGTGGAGGTCGCTGAGTTCGCCAAGTGCGTCGAACTCGGAATCTTGAGTCCGACGGCAGCGCCGTGAGCCATTGCTGTGGCCGCAATCCAGGTGTCGTTGACCTTGACCCGATTCCCGGTCTGGGCGAGCAGTAATCGCAACTGCGCCCAATGGTCGGCCACCCTGCTGTCAAATCGGCAGCGGATTGAGTTCGTTCACCGCCTGCAGGGTGGTCAGCCGACGGGAGCGGGTGACGACATCGCAGGCGGCGAGCACGCCGGCCCTCAGCTCGGCGCAGGCGACGATCAACACCGCAATCTCATCCGGCAGCGCAGCGGCATCGAGTCCACGTGATGCCCTCGATCTGAACACGCCGGTGTCGAGTAGGCCGCGGGTCAACCGATCGGCCCGAGATCGGCGGTGGCGCCGGCGATGACGTCCAGGTCTGCGCTGAGCCCTGGATCGGCCTGGATGTGGGGTAGCCGCGCCAAGAAGTGCGCTCGCTCGGTGCGGTGCGACTTCTTGCTACGAAGCGGGCCTAATTCGGCGATCGGTCGCAACGAAGAAGTGGTCTCAGCGGGTGCGGAAGGCGGACATCATCGCCATGTCCTCGTGCTCGAGGTTGTGGCAGTGCACGAGGAACTTCCCGGCGTGGTCGGCGAAGCGGACAGCGACGTCGACGTACTCGGCCGGCCGTACGTCGACGGTGTCCTTCCAGCCGGCATCGAACTGGCCCGGGGCACCGCCGCTGCGTGCCACGACCTGAAAGGGGTCGAGGTGCACATGGACCGGATGGTGCAGGTCGGTGAAGAACCGCCAGATCTCCAGCTCGCCGAGACTCACCTCGGCGTCCATCCGGTCCGGATCGAAAGCCAGGCCGTTGATGGTCCAGCCAGCAAGCTCACCGACCGGCCCGCGCGAGAACCGCCATTCCCTGCGCACCCGCGCCTCGGCCGGGTCGAGCGGCTCAATCTCGACCAGCTTGTCAGGAACGGTGCTGTCGTCAGCGGCCGTGCGTACGACCCGAAACCGCATCACATCAGCGGTCGACCCCGAGCCCAGCGCATTGCGCAAGGTGACCTCGGCGCCAACCGGGTAGGCCGCGAAGTCGACCACCACATCGAAGCGTTCGCCCGGGGAGATGACGATCGATGCTTGCCAGATCGGCGCCGCCAGCAGACCGCCGTCGGAGCCGATCTGGACAAACGCCGGACCGGTGTCCGGGGCCGGATCTAGCCGCAAGTCGTAGCGGCGGGCGTTCGAGGCGTTCAGCAGCCGCAACCGGCAGCGCGCCGCATCGACGTCCAGCACCGGCCACGGCGCCCCGTTGACCAGGATGACGTCACCGAGGACTCCCTCCATGAAATCGGCTTGGACCCCCGGGGCCTCCAGCAGCGTGGGATCGATTGCGGGATACCGAAGCTGGCCGTCAGCCTCGAACGCACGATCACAGATCATCAGCGGCACATCCCGCTCACCAGAGGGCAGGCCGAGCGCCTCCTCCACGTCGTCACGGACCAGGTGGAAGCCGGCAAGGCCGCGCCAGACCTGCGCAGCGGTGAAGTCCATCCGGTGATCGTGGTACCAGAGAGTGGCCGCCGGCTGGTCCATCGGATACCGATAGGCGCGACTGCCGAAACGTAGGTCACCGCCCATGTCCTGGGCCGCATGCCCGCGCAACCGCACCCCGCCCTCCGGCAGGAGAAGGTCCACCGGATAGCCATCGGATTCTGCCGGGGTGTGCCCACCGTGCAGGTGGACGACGGTGGGTACCGGTAGCCGGTTTGTGTGCGTGACCATGGCGGCCTTGCCGCGGCGCGACACGATCGTCGGACCGGGGAAACTGCCGTCGTACCCGAACACCGGTGTCTGAAAGCCGGGGACGATCTCGAGATCGGCTTCCCGCTGGACGATCTCGTACAGATCGGCGCTGTGCACGCTGCCGGTGGGCTGCTTCACCGTAGGAATCGGGAGCCGGACCTCGAACGGTTCCGGGAGGGGCAGTCGGCTGGTCAACAGTTCCGCAGTCTGGCCACGTCCGGCGGCTGAACTTCCGCATCCGGCCAGCCCCCCGGCACCCGCAATGCCCCCCATCGCCAGACCGGCCAGGCCGAGGAACCTGCGTCGACTCAACGTCACAGCGCGTTCCCGGCGCCAAACCTGGCGGTTTCCGTGGAAACCGCCAGGTTTGTACGGGCAGAGCGGGGCTTACGGCCGATCGTCGCGCGCCGGCTGAAGAGCCAGATCAGGTGGCCGAGCGCGAGCACTACGATCGAAACGCCGAGCGGAACGTGCACGGCGAGGGTGCGGGAGAAACCCATCCCGATCTGCAGACCGACGGCGAAGAACATGAGAACCGACAGCAGAACCGGCACAACGCTGCCTCGGCCGATCAGCCAGTAAGCCGCAGCTGCTCCGAGTTGCAGGAGGAAAACCGCGGCGAGCGTGCTGCCGTTCGTCGAATGCAGTGCCAGCGCGTCGAACTCACCCTGCAGATAGGCCCCGGCCAGGAACGGTTGAGCGACTATCTGCAGTGTCGTCAGCGCAACCACGATCCGCAGTACGCGCAAGCTCACCCGAGGCCGGTCCTGCGCAGCGGGACGCAGCGGCGGGTACGAGACCTCGGCTGGCGCAGCGGAGGCTGCCCGGGAGTCGGCCACAGCGCCAGCCTAGGAAGAATGACCCGCGACACCCATCCGGGATGACCCGGAAGGCACATCCGGGTAGACCCCGAGAGCCAATGCTGCTTGCCCGTCGAGTGGCGTTAGCCCGCAGCGGGTGTCCCGGCTCCGTCCGGTTGCAGCAGGCCGCGGCACGTATCCGCCCCAGGTGTGACGACAGCGCCGGCGGCTGGTCCTACCCTCGTCGGATGCGCTCGGACACGATTGCCGATCGTTTCCTTGTCTTCATGCGCGCCAATGTGCTGCTCGCGGACGCACTGCTGGCAACTGCGGCCTTCATCTTCACTTTGCTGCCTATCTGGGCGTACACGTCAGACGCCCAGGGTGCCATCAGCCTGGCCCTGATCGCGCCCTTGGTTCTGCGCCGTACCTGGCCGCTGGTCACCTTCGGCCTGGTCACGGCAGTCAGCCTGTTTCAACTCGTCGCCTTGAACACCTTCCTCACGGCGAACGTGTCCGCGCTGATCGTGATCTACACCGTCGCGGCCTACGCGGAGCGGTGGGCAGGTCGGGCCGTGCTGGCCACCGGGCTGCTCGGGGCACCACTGGGCGCCAGCACCTACGTCTACGGTCCGTACTACACCTCGGATGCATTCGTGACGGTGACCTTTACGATCGCGGTGTCCGTGGTGGCAGCGTGGGCTCTGGGTACGGTGCGCCGCAGCCGCTTACAGCAGGCCGCGGGCCTGGCCGAGCAGGCCCGGCTGCGCGAGCAGGAACGCCAGCAGGAGCTCCGCCTCGCGGCGTCCACCGAGCGGGCGCGGATCGCCCGCGAGATGCACGATGTCGTCGCGCACTCGTTGTCGGTGGTGATCGCCCAGGCCGACGGCGGGCGGTACGCGGGACGGGAGTCACCCGAGATAGCTCTGCAGACGCTCGAGGCGATCGCCGCTACCGGCCGACAAGCGCTCAGCGACATGCGCGGCCTGCTAGGCGTCCTGCGAGAGGACGGTACGGCGCTGCACAGCCCGCAGCCTCAGGTCGGCGACATCTCCGACCTTGTCGCTGAAGTACGCGCCAGCGGGCTGGACGTGGACTTCTTCGTCGAAGGCGATCCCCGGCCCCTTCCAGCCGGGCCGAGTCTGGCCGCGTACCGCATTGTGCAGGAGTCGTTGACCAACGTGCTCAAGCACGCCGGGCCGGCCTGCCGCGCCTGGGTACGGGTGCACTGGCGTGAGGAATCGCTCGAGTTGAGCGTCATCGACGACGGGCGGGGAGCCTCAGCGGCACTCGTGTCTGCCACCACTACGTGGAACGGTGCACCTACGGGACAGAGCGGTCCGGCGGGATGGCCCGGAGCTCGTGCACCCCAAGTGATTTCGGGACATGGACTGACCGGCATGCATGAGCGCGCGACGCTCTATGGCGGTCGCCTCCAGGCGGTCCCCAGATCGGGAGGCGGCTTCGCCGTACACGCGGTCATCCCCTACCCGCGCGGCATGCAGTGATCGAACCTCCGGAGAGCGCGATCCGGGTTGTTCTGGTCGACGATCAGCAGATGGTCCGGGTGGGCTTTCGCATGCTGATCGACTCACAGGCCGACCTCCAAGTTATGGCGGAGGCCGGCGACGGCGTAGAGGCGGTCGAGGTGGTCTCGCGTACGCCGGTAGACGTCGTCCTGATGGACGTACGGATGCCGCGGCTCGACGGGATCGAAGCCACCCGACAGATCACTGCACTGCCCGAGGCGCCGCGAGTGGTCGTTCTGACCACCTTCGACATCGACGAGTACGTCCTGGCGGCCATCGGCGCAGGGGCCAGCGGGTTCCTGCTCAAAGACGCACCGCCGGAGGAGATGCTGGCCGCCGTACGGACCGTGCATGCCGGGGACGGGGTGATCTCGGCGAGCTCGACCCGGCGGTTGCTGCAGCATGTCGGTCCGCTGCTGCGCGGCCGTACCGGCGCCGGTCCGGCCGGTGCTGCCTCGGATTCACCCGGTGGCGCGCCGGCGACCGTACGCGCGGATCGGGCTGCCCTTGCCGACCTCACCCGACGGGAGAACGAGGTGCTCGTCCAGATGGCTTACGGCGCATCGAACACCGAGATCGCCTCGTTGTTCTTCGTCAGCGAGGCAACGGTGAAGACCCACGTCGGCCGGGTGCTGGCCAAGACCGGGTCTCGGGATCGGGTGCAGGCCATCGTCCTGGCCTACCGCGCCGGCCTGGTGGCGCCAGCGGACCTGCTCCGCATCCGCTCCTGACCCCACCCGGCCGCACGACGCCACCGCCAGTTCAGGGTTGTCGGGGTCGTCGCGCGCGGGACGACGCCGAAAACCCCGAACTCGCCGGCTGAGACCTGAGTCAGTCCTTGGGAGGACGGCACGGCCGCGCAAGATCCTCCCGCGGCCAGACGCGTTTCCATCGCGATCTCCCTAGCGTCGGTAGTCGACCGGACCGAGCCGTCCGCGACCGCCGAGCCAGGGAGACCCTGTGTCGCACCCCGTGTCCTATCCCTTCCCGAACCGCGCAGCCGCACCCACAGTCACGTCACTACCCTCGCCGCCTGCGCAACCGATGGCCTCCAAGGGAATGATCAGCGCCGCCGTCCGGTCGCAGAACCTGTCCAAGGTGTACGGGCGGGGCGAGGCCGCGGTGACGGCATTGGACGGGGTCGACGTCGCCTTCGCCAGTGGGGCGTTCACCGCGATCATGGGGCCGTCCGGATCTGGAAAGTCCACCCTGATGCACTGCATGGCCGGACTGGACACTCCTTCCTCCGGCCAGGTCTGGCTGGGCGAGACCGAACTGACCGCACTGCGTGACACCCAGTTGACTACCTTGCGGCGCAAGCGGATCGGCTTCGTCTTCCAAGCGTTCAACCTGCTTCCCGTCCTCAACGCTCGAGCCAACATGCTGCTGCCGATGGAACTCGCCGGGCTCACGCCCGACCCCGCCTGGACCGAATTGGTCGTCGCCCGGCTCGGCTTGGGCGACCGGCTGACCCATCGGCCGCACGAACTCTCCGGCGGCCAGCAGCAGCGAGTCGCCGTCGCTCGAGCCCTGCTGCCACGCCCGGATGTCATCTTTGCCGACGAGCCAACCGGCAACCTCGACTCCCGCTCGGGCGCCGAGGTACTCGGTCTGCTGCGCAGCAGCGTGCGCGAGACCGGGCAGACCGTCGTGATGGTCACTCACGACCCGATCGCGGCTTCGTACGCCGATCGGGTGGTCCTGCTTGCCGACGGGCGGCTGGTCGGGGAGCTGCATGACCCGACCGCCGACGACGTCATCGACGTGCTGCGCCGCCTCGAGTTGGGTGGCTCAATCGGCGGTTCAGGCAGCTCGCAGCCGCCGGGCTCAGCCGCAGGCGTCGACCCGGCCCGTACCGGAAGCAGCCATTGACATGTGGAAGACCACATTGGCCCAGGTACGCGCCCACGCCGGCCGGCTGATCGCATCGTGCCTAGCCATCGTCATCGCCGTCGGATTCGTCGTGGCCACGCTGGTTCTCGGCGAGACCACGAACGCAACGATCATCCGCGCCGTCGGAGCGCAGTACGTGGACACCGACGCGGTCGTCGTACCCGACCTGATCGGTGCCGAATCACCCGTGGACAGCGGAGCCGCATCGCGGGACAGTCAGGCGTTGGACGCGCTGGTGGCTCGGATCGCCGAGTTGGACTCGGTGGCCGCTATCGCTGCCGACGCCCAGGCCCTGGCGCAGGTCCTGGTGCCGGGAACGTCGGGCTCCCAGTACGTCACCGTCGAAAGCCTCGCAGCCGAGGGGGCCCTGCGCTGGCAACGCTTGTCCGCGGGCAAGCTGCCCGACGCGTCGGGTCAGGTGGCGGTCAGCGAACGCGCCGGCGCCCAGATCGGCGACACGATCACGGTCTCCTTCTATCCGCCGACGTCGGTGAACGATCCGGATCGTGGCTCCCCCGCCGATCCTGACGGGGACCCCGCTGACGGTGTGGACGGGGCCGCTGCGCCGTCTCTGGTGTCCGACGAGGCGGTGGTCGTGGGAATCGTCGACCTCCGCGGCGATCCGACGGCCGGGTTGCGCGGCCGGTTCTTCGCCACTGCAGACCAGGTCGCCGCCTGGGGCGGTACAGACACGACCCAACTGCGGGTCGCCGCCACCGAAGGAGCCGACGCAGGAGTCCTGATCGGGTCACTGCAAGGGCTCCTGGACCAGGCCGGCTTCGCCGGAACAGTACGAACCGGCGCCGCCCAGGCGGCCCGGGAAGTGGAATCGCTCACCGGAGACACCATCGCACTGACCACGTTCCTGCTGGTCTTCGGCGCGATCGCGGTGTTCGTCGCGGGCCTGGTCATCGCCAACACCTTCTCCGTACTCCTGGCCCAACGCACTCGCGAACTGGCGCTGCTCCGCGTCGTGGGAGCGACTGCTGGCCAGGTCAGACGCGGCGTCATGACCGAAGCCGCGATCACCGGGCTCGCGGCTTCGCTGCTGGGCGTCGGCCTCGGTGTCGGTCTGGCCGGGCTCGTCTCGGCGATTGTCGGCGGCGTTGAGTCACCGATCCCGCTGGGCGGACTCTCCATCCCGTCGTACGCCGTACTCCTCGGGCTTGCGCTCGGGACGTCGGTCACCGTGCTGGCCGCGCTAGCTCCGTCCAAGGCCGCGACCCGAGTCTCCGCGTTGGCTGCCCTACGCCCCATGGACACCGCACCGCTGCGCTCGCGCCGAGGCATCGCTCGGCTGGTCATCGGGCTCAGCATGTTCCTGGTCGGCGTCGCCATCACCGTGGTCGGTGTGACCGCCGGGCAAGTCCTTGTTGCCCTGCCCGGCGAGATGCTGTCTGCCCTCGGAGCACTGCTGCTCCTGCAGCGCGTGATCCCGCCGGTGGTCGCGCTTGCCGGCCGGCTGATCGGCGGCTTCGGCGGAGTGCCGGCCAGGCTGGCGGCCGGCAACGCCAACCGCAACCCTCGCCGTACGGCGGCCACCGCCACCGCGCTGCTGATCGGCGTCACCCTGACCACCGGCTTGCTGGTCGGCGCGGCCTCTGCACGGGCCACCGCGTCAGCGGACCTGAACCGGGTCTACCCGACCGATGTGATCGCCCAGACCTACGGCGAGCCAATGCCGGAGACCTTGACCGACCGGCTGCGTTCGATCGACAACGTCGAAACCGGTACCGCCCTACTCCAGACCGAGGTCACCAGCTCGGTTCCCGGCCCAGTCCTCGCCTTGGGCGTCGATCTCACCGAGGCGGCGGACACCGTACGCGCTCTTGATTCGCTGCCCGGTCCAGGTCAGGCGACGGTGAACGATGATCTCGCGCGCTCGGTGGGCATCGCCGAGGGTGATCCGATCACGTTCACCCGTGAGGGCAGTTCGGTGACCCTGACCGCGCACGTGGTCGACGGCTACGACTTGCTGATGCCCCGCGAGGATCTGCTGACCTTGGACCCGGACGCGAGGACTGGACAGATCTGGCTCCGGGTCGCCGACGACCTGGACGAGGAGCAGAGCACCCAGGTGATCCGGGAGATCACCGATCTGGCCAGTCAAGCGGCGCCCGGCGTTGAAGTGTCCGGTCTGATCAGCGTCCGGCAAGTTATCGACTCGATCCTCAACGCCCTGTTGTTGGTGGTCACCGGTCTGCTAGGGATCGCGGTAGTGATCGCCCTGATCGGAGTCGGAAACACGTTGGCGCTCTCGGTGATCGAGCGCCGTCAGGAGAACGGCCTGATGCGCGCGCTGGGGCTGACCAGGCGGCAACTCCGCGGACTGCTGGCCTGGGAGGCGCTGCTGGTCGCCGGGGTTGCGGCAGTCCTGGGCGTAGTCGCCGGTTCGTTGTACGGGCTGGCCGGCACCGCGGCGGTTCTCGGCCGGGGTGGCGAGGTGATCCTGGACTTCCCGGTCCTGCAGGTGCTCGCCGTGGTGGTCGTCGCCACGGCGGCGGGCGTACTGGCCTCGGTACTCCCGGCCCGCCGCGCAGCCCGTACCTCACCAGTGGCGGCGATGGCCACCTGAGCCGCGCATTCCCGACCGGCCGCTCGCGAGTTCGGGGTTGTCGGGGGCATCGCAGCGCGGGATGACCCCGACAACCCTGAAATCGCCGCTGAGCTAGGTGGTCAGTCTGGCTAGGCAGCCAACAGAGCTCGGATCCTGGCCACCAGCCGGCTGGGCTCACGGAGGTCTTGGGCAGTCACGTGAATGACGCGCCAACCGGCGGCGGTGAGCCGATCCAGTCGCTGCCGGTCCCGACGCAGTTGTCCGGCCTCCCAGTGCCAAGAGCCTTCGTACTCGACCGCGATCCGCTGCGCGACAAAGGCGAGATCGACGCGGGCGACGAACCCACCATGGGCGTCCAACACCCGGTACTGCGGTACGGGTCGAAGGCCGGCCAGAGCGAGGGTGACTCTGAGCCGGGACTCCTGCGGAGACTCCGCTCGCGCGTCGGAGAGACCGGCCGCCAGGCGAGCACGGCGGGCTCCAGGAACCGCTCTGAGCTGAGCGGCGGCTTCGGCCAGCGCCTGCGAGGTCACCCGGCCGCGGGCCAGAACGATGTCCAACGCCACGATCGCCTCGATCAGGTCCGCTTCTCGGGCGATGTCCAGGCAGGTACGCAGCGGAGTCGTACGCGGGATCGGTCCGCGGAGAACTTCGCAGGTCGGCAGCTCTGCCCTGCGCACGCGCAGTCCCAGCATCGGGCCGAAGCGCAGACCGGGTGGCACGATCACCTCGACCGGCGGGTCATGTTCGACGACCTCGTGGATACCGCTGAGGCACAAGGCGCTGCGACCGCCGATCACGGCGCCGGGAGGAAGCAGCAGCGCGGCCGCCTCGATACGTACTCGGTGGTCGATCGGATCAGCGGAGTTGACGTAGACATCGCGAAACAGCCGCACGTATGCCCTGCTGCGGAGTCGGTCCGGCGTGAGAAGCCCGTCGGCTATCGCCTGGCTGCCTCGAAAGACCCTGTTCCGCAGTGCACACGGGACCAGCGCCGGGCGAGCTGACATGCAGCCAAGCTTGGGCGAGTGCTCGTGGATGCCGCAGCGGTCATCCACAGGGCCCAAGACTGCGCGAGTTCGGGGCTGTCGGGCTCATGGCGGCGGAGCATGGGCCCGAGAACCCCGAACTGGCCGCTCGACCCGTATCGCGACGCATAGGCCGAGCCCGCCCTGGCCATGGGCACAGGGCGGGCTCGGAGTCTGCACCGGCGAACGGGGCCGGCATTCTGGCTGACTTAGTGGTAGATCGCCTTCTCGGCTCCCACTCCGGTCAGCGAGCGGACCTCGAGCTCGCCGTACTTCTCCACGTTCGGCCGCTCCTTGGACAGCTTCGTCCCCAGCCAGCCGAGGAAGAACGACACCGGGATGGACACGATCCCCGGGTTGTTCAGCGGGAACCATCCGAAGTCCACGTCTTTGAAGATCGACGGGCTCACCCCGGTGGCCGGATTCACCGGCGCGCCGGACACTACCGGCGAGAAGATGATCAGCCCGACGCAGACGATCAGCCCGCCGTAGATGCTCCACACCGCGCCCTGGGTGGTGAAGTTCTTCCAGAACAGTGTGTAGAGGATCGTCGGCAGGTTCGCCGAAGCCGCGATCGCGAAGGCCAGCGCGACGAGGAAGGCGATGTTGAGCCCGGCCTGCAGGGCCAGGATCCCCAGCACGATGGCCACTGCCCCGATGACGACCGCGGTGATCCGGGCCACCTTGACCTCATCGACTCCACTGGTCTCGTGCTTGACGCCCTTCTTGATCACCGAGGCGTAGATGTCGTGTGCAAAGGACGCCGACGCGGTGATGGTCAGCCCGGCGACCACGGCGAGAATGGTCGCGAAGGCGACCGCCGAGATGACGCCGAGTAGCGCCGTACCACCGAGTTCGAAGGCCAGCAGCGGAGCTGCCGAATTAACCGCGCCCGGCGAGGCCAGAATCGTGTCCGCGCCGACCAGCGCGCCAGCGCCGTACCCGAGGATCAGGCTGAATAGATAGAAGACTCCGATCAGCCAGATCGCCCAGACGACGGACTTGCGAGCATCTTTGGCGGTAGGAACGGTGTAGAACCGCATGAGTACGTGCGGCAGGCCCGCCGTACCCAACACCAACGCCAGGCCGAGCGAGACGAAGTCGAACTGCGAGAGGGCCGTAGCGCCGTACTGCGCGCCAGGGGCCAGCACATCGCGCGGGGTCGCGGCGGCGGCGGAGGATTCTGCCGCCGAGCCGAATAGGCTGGACAGGTTGAAGCCGAACTTCGCCAGCACCCAGACGACCATGATCAACGCACCGACCATGAGCAACGAGGCCTTGATGATCTGCACCCAGGTCGTGCCCCGCATACCGCCGACCAGGACGTAGACGATCATCAGGCCGCCGACGACGACCACGACCGCCGCCTCAGCGCCCCGGCCGCTCACGCCCAGCAGCAAGGCGACCAGGCCGCCGGCGCCGGCCATCTGGGCTAAGAGATAGAACAGCGAGACGACCAGCGTGGACACCGCCGCCGCCGTACGAACCGGGCCTTGACGCATCCGGAAGGCAAGAACGTCGGCCATCGTGTACTTGCCGGTGTTGCGCAGCAGTTCGGCGACCAGCAGCAGGGCAACCAGCCAGGCCACCAGGAAGCCGATCGAGAAGAGGAAGCCGTCGTAGCCGTAGACCGCGATCGCCCCGGCGATGCCGAGGAACGAGGCCGCCGAGAGATAGTCGCCGGCAATCGCCAGACCATTCTGCGAGCCCGTGATCGTCCGCCCGGCGGCGTAGTAGTCGGCAGCGGTCTTGTTGTTCCGGCTGGCCCGGAAGGTGATGTACAGCGTGACGACCACGAAGGCCAAGAAGATGGAGATGTTGACGAGCGGCTCGCCGACCGTCGCATCGGCCTCAACCGCCAGAATCGCGCGCTCAGGCATCGTGGCGCCCTTCCATGTCGTCGCGGATCTTGTCCGCGATCGGGTCGGTGTTCTTGTTCGCGTGCCGGACGTAGAGCGTCGTGATCACGAAGGTCGACACGAACTGCAGCAGCCCGAGGACGATCCCGACGTTCACGTTGCCGAACAGCTCCTGGCTCATGAAGTCCGAGGCGTAGGTCGAGAGAAGGACGTAGAGCAGGTACCAGGCCAGGAAGACCACCGTCATCGGGAACGCGAATCGACGGAACCGGCGGCGCAACTCGGTGAACTCCGGAGAGTTCTGCGCCTCCACGTACTGCTCGGGGGTGAGCGTCTGCCGCTCTGCTTGCTCGGTCACCAGGGGCACTCCAGAGGCAAGGACCCGGCGGATCCGCCGGCCGGGTGGTGCCGGTCACGGTAGGGATCGCGCCGGTACGACGCAGGTGGCCGGTCGTACGGCGCGCCGAGAGGATGGTGCGCATCGCCGGGCGGGCCTGTCAGCACGACGAGCGGTCCAGTTGGTTTGAGTGCGGCCCTAACGGTGGCCGGACCTGGCGTCGGAGACGGTCAGCTGGGTGTGCCGCGGCCCAAGCCCAGAGACTCCGGCGCGTGCAGAAGGAGCATCGTGCGCCCGATGTTGGGCGGGACCCTCGAGGCGGTGGCCCGCGAGACGATGACCATCACGGCGAAGGCGGCCGGCACCGTCCAGGCCGCGGGCTGGGCAAGCAGGGCTCCGGGCCAGCCGTCGAGTTCGCCGCCGAAGACCGTGACCAGAACCGCCGTCAACGACAGCGCTCCCCCGGCCAGCACTCCAGACAGTGCGCCGATGTCGGTGAGTTTGCGCCACCAGATGCCCAGCACCAGCAACGGGCAGAACGTCGAGGCGGCCACCGCGAAAGCCAGGCCGACCACCTGCGACACGTCCAGCCGGTCGATCTGGGCTGCGATCACCAGAGGAACCAGTCCGGCCACCGTCGCGGCCCGCCGGAAGTCGCGCACCGAGCCGCGGCCCAGAACGTCGGTGGACAACACGCCGGACACCGAGACCAGCAAACCCGAGGCGGTGGACAGGAACGCTGCGAAGGCACCCGCGGCCACCAGCGCCCCGAGAAGCTGACCGAGCAGCCCGCCGAGGGCCGCACCGGGCAGCAACAACACGACGGCATCGGTCTGGCCGGTGATCAGCAACTGCGGCGTGTAGAGCCGGCCGAGTGCGCCGTACAGGGTCGGGAACAGATAGAAGACGCCGAGCAGGGCCAGCACGATCAGCGTCGTACGGCGGGCCGCCCGTCCGTCCGGATTCGTGTAGAAGCGGACCAGGACATGCGGCAGCCCCATCGTGCCGAGGAACGTCGCAAGGATCAGTGAGTACGTCGCGAACAGCGGATGATCCGGGTTGCCACCCCCGCTGCCCAGCGGCGCGGCCCAAATCTGGCCGGACAGGGCAGGTAACCCGCTGACGTGCGGCACCGCAGCACCTTCCGGAAAGACCAGCACCGTTCCGGCCGCGATCTGGTGGTCGCCGGCGGCCCAGTTCAACGGCCCGTCGACGTCGACGCCGTCCACCGAGCCTTGCCCCCGCAGGGCCAACGGGGCCGATACGTCGACCGTCACCGCGGTGTCGACGCGCACCGCGGTCTGCTCGTCGAAGGTCGGTGCCTGTGTTCCGGACAGATCGGCGAAACCACCGGACTGCCAGACGATGAGCAGGAAGAACGCGGGGATCGCGATGGCGGTCAGCTTGAGCCAGTACTGGAAGGCCTGGACGAAGGTGATCGAGCGCATTCCGCCGTTGGCCACGTTGACGGTCACGACCGCACCTACCACGACCGCGCCGACCCAGTACGGGGCACCGGTCAGCGTGCGCAGGGTCAGCCCGGCCCCCTGCAGCTGCGGGAGGAGGTAGAGCCAGCCGATCACGACGACGAAGAAGACTGACCAGCGACGCAGCGCCCGCGAGCCGAGCCGGGCCTCGGCGAAATCCGGCAGGGTGAAAGCACCGGAGCGGCGCAGTGGGGCGGCGACGAACAACAGCAAAGCGAGATAACCGGCCGCGAAACCGACCGGGTACCACAGCACGTCAGCGCCGTACTTCATCACCAGACCGGCAACGCCGAGAAACGATGCAGCAGACAGGTATTCCCCGCTGATCGCCGAGGCATTCCATCCAGGACTGACCGAGCGGCTCGCGACCAGGAAGTCCGAGGTCGTACGGGAGAATCGCAATCCGTACGCGCCTATGCCGATGGTCAATACGGTGACGACGACGATCGCCGGCAGCGCGTACGGCGACCCGCTCATGTCCTGCTCATGTCAGTGATCGGGTCCTGAGTGGGTCCGACGGCCTTGCTGAAGTCGTCCTCGATCCGCTCCGCCTGGCGTACGTGCAGGCGGCCGACGACGTAGAGCAGCGGGTAGGCGAGTACACCGAGCAGCAGCCACGGCAAGCGCAGTCCCAGGACGTACACATCGCCCAGCGCGGGGAACAGCGCAAACGCGATCGGCAGGCTACCCAGGAGCAGGATCACCACCCCGGCCAGGCTCAGCGCGAGGGCCAGCTGGGCTCGGACCAGTCCCCGGATCAGCACCTCGCCGACCTGGGTCTGCTCCTCGAGTTCCTGCCGGGAGTACGAGGCCCGCCGCACCGCCCGGCCGGCTAGATCGACTCGGACCCGGCGAGGAGGCCGCCCGCTGTCGGCTGCTAGCGGGTCCATCCGGCCTTGGCCGTACGCACGAGGCGGTCCTTGAGTTCGCGAGTGTGCCGGCGGCTGACCGGTAGTTCGCGGTCGTCGACGATCACCACGTACCCGCTCGGGGTCAACCGCAGTTGCGTGATCAGCCGCAGCGCAACGAGATAGGACCGGTGGATCCGGACGAACCCGGCCTCCGACCACCGACTCTCCAATGTGGACAGCGGAATCCGTACGAGATGGCTGTCGTCCCTCGTATGCAGTCGCGCATAGTCGCCCTGGGCTTCGACCCAGCGGACCGACGAGCGGGACAGCATCGTGGTGATGCCGGCCAGTTCGACGGGGATCACCTCGTCCGCGGGTGTCGCCGATGCGGCATCCCGGAGCAGCAGGACGCGGCGAAGGGATTCGTCGAGGCGGTCGGCGCGGACCGGCTTGAGCAGGTAGTCCACCGCCCCGAGGTCGTAGGCGTCCACCGCCCGGTCGTCGTGGGCGGTCACGAAGACCACCGCCGGGGGTTGGGCGAAGTTGACCAGCACCTTGGCCAGTTCCAGACCGTCCAGGCCAGGCATCCGGATGTCGAGCAGCACGACATCGAATCCCGGCTCGTGCGGGCCACCGCCCTGCATGGCGCGCAAGGCGTCGCTGGCGTTGTTGGCGGTCACGACTGCGGAGATCGCTGGGTGCGAGCGGAGCAGAAAGGCGAGTTCGTCCAGGGCCGGCGGCTCGT